>CADDZK010000049.1 GCA_902812425.1 Actinomycetota bacterium | reverse complement strand
CATCAGGACGGCGCACGCGCCGCACTGGCTCGTGTCGCAGCCGATGTGCGTCCCCGTGAGGCCGAGGCCCTCCCGCAGGTAATGCACGAGGAGCAGCCGGGCTTCGACCTCGCCCTCGTGGCGCTGGTCCCTTCCGGGGTCCTTCTCTATCCGGTCGTCGGCCTGCTCGCGCTCGGTACGGGTCTCGCCATCCCCAGCCTCACCGCCATCATCTCCAACAGGACTTCGGCTGAAGCACAGGGGAGGCTCATGGGAGGTATGCAGGCGATCCTCAGCCTCGCCATGATCCTCGGCCCCGCCCTCGCCGGGGCCGCCTTCGACTACCTCGGTGCCCCGGTTCCGTACCTGATCGGGGGAGCGCTCGTCGTCCTCGCCCTCGTCGTCTCAGGGACGAACCTGCTGCCAGGACGGAGCACAGAGACTCTACAGAAGGCGAGGACTTCGGGGTAACCGGAAAGGAGTAAGAGCATGGCTTCCACCAGCGTCTCTGCGAACGACCCGATCAGGCTCGGGGTTATCACGCTGACCATCGGCACAGCCCTGATTCACCTCTACCTCGGTCTGCAGGGCTTCCCGCTCTTCATCCTGAACTGCCTTGGATACCTCACGCTCCTCGCCGCCCTGACCTTGCCGATACCACGCATCTCGCACCACAGGAGCCTCACGCGCCGGGTCCTCATCGGGTACGCGGCGCTCACGATCTTCCTCTGGATACTCGTCGGTGCGCGCAACCCCATAGGCTATACAGACAAGGCCATCGAGCTAACCCTCATAGCACTACTCCTGATCGAAGCCCGCAGATCGCACCGATAGGTCGCCCGGACCGGGAGACGCTCGAACGCCTCGCCACTGAGGCGATCCCTAAACTACGGGCAGGCTCGTAGCCCTCTAGGCCACCCACCGCCACGTCGTAAACAGCGCGGTCAGCGCTACCCCGAGGGCGCCACTCATCAGTAGGTAGAGGATCAGCGCCGGTCTGACACGCGAGAACAGGTAACCGATCACAAAGAAGACGGGGAACGCCCCGAGCATGAAACGAGGAAGGCTCATCAGCGGAAACTCGGGCGCCGGTGTGAGCACGGGCAGCGAGATGAGGAGAAAGGCGTAGATCGATAACCCCGGCGGCAGCACGGCGAAACCGACAATTATGAGAAGCAGGAAGAGGATCAAGAACGCCAGGTTCAGGGTGTTCGAGGCTTCGAGCGAGGGTCCAGCGGGGGCACCGAGGAAGAGCGTCGAGGGATCCAGGACGTACCTCAGGCCGTCACCTGCGGTATGCCAGGCCTCCCACATCGTCGTAAGCGGGTTGGTCAGCTCGCGCTCCCAGTAGGCGTTCTGCTGGCGGGCGAAGACGAGCGGGTCCCCGAACCGCTCCCGCAGAAAGAGCGCGTACCCCACGAGGCCAGCAGGGACCAAGGCGAGCCCTGTGAGTCCGCTGACCCCGAACTCCCGCCTGTAGCGAAGCCACTCGAAGAGGAGTGGGATCAGGAGTAGTACCCCGAGGCTCCTGGTGGCGGCGGCCAGGGCGCCGAACACCCCGGCGAACACGAGGTTGCGACGCACGCGGGCGGCCCACACCGCGCCCGCCGTGAGCGCGAGGAAGAGGCTCTCTGTGTAGACGGCGTTCAGGAAGAAGGCCGTCGGGAAGAAGGCGAGGGCGAGGGTGGCGGCCTTGGCGGCGCGCACTCCGTAGAGGTTCTCGGCTACTCGGTAGACGAAGAACAGCGCAAAGACGGTGCACAGGAGTGAGATCAGAACTCCCCAGAGAGCCGGTCCGCCAGGAAGAGCATTTCCGAACCTCAAGAGCATCGGGTACAGGGGGAAGAAGGCCGTAGATTCAGGGGCGCGCGCCCCGTATCCCTGCGTGGCGATCTCGGAGTACCAGGCTCCGTCCCAGTGGGCCCAGTAGTTCAGAGATCCAGGCGGCTCCAGCGGGTCGCCCGCAGGATCAGCCCTAGGAAGATAGGATACCGCCAGAGCACCAACCCCAATGAAAAGTAACCTCGACGAAAAGAAGACGGCCAGGGCGAAAGCCCATGCCTCTCCTGCCGGCGCCGTCTTAGTACCGAAGATTCGGGGCATCGCGTCTATCCCTACCTGTAAGAAGCGTGCTCTGAAGGCAATTGACTTCGTACCTCAAGACGTCTCCGGACGATCTAATATCAATGTGAGAAAAATCATCGCATATGGCGGATTGTAGCGGAGGAGGGGCTTCGCACGTGCATCCTCGCGCGTGAATCCTTGGTTGAACTGAGCAATAAGAATCTGCTTCACATCGAGAATCTGGACGAAGTTGTTCTCTATGGCGTTTTGGATTACGCACGCGTGAAAGACAGATTTGCTTAGCTTAACGTAGTAGTCTTGCTTGGAACTCTTTAAACTTTCGCATTGGTGTATGTTGCGCGATATGAGAGCGAAGATCTGGTGAAGTGGCAAGTTAGAGGATTGCTTATCGGTCCCGCACTGCCGAGTGACACGGTCAAGCTAGGCCAATCCTTCACGATTCAGCGCATCACCGAACAGCAACGACGGGACTATTTGGATCGCGCAACATATCTTCTAGCGAATCATGAAGCGGCCGCGCGAGCACAATTTGGCGAGCTCGATACATTTAGCACCACACCTCCGCTTGAGAAACTAGTCTACAGTAAGCATGAGGCCCGCATCACCGTTACCGCTGGTAATCCGGCTCTGGCAATTCTTCAAGCTATCGAGGATTCCGGTACGTACCTGGGGGCCTTAGCCATAGCGGCTGGGACGCAAAGATTCCAGTTCAGCCCACTGGTAGCGCGCCAGCTCACTGACAGTGG
This sequence comes from Actinomycetota bacterium, assembly GCA_902812425.1. GTDB lineage: Bacteria > Actinomycetota > Rubrobacteria > Rubrobacterales > Rubrobacteraceae > Rubrobacter_D. The sequence continues at coordinate 13,170 of CADDZK010000049.1, read as the reverse complement.
CGAGATTAACCAAACAGAACATACAATGACTACTATGGCTACTGCGGCGGTATATCATCCTGTCGACATAACGCAAACTACTGTGAATGAGGCGAACTCTTTTCTCGCCGCAGCATCCTCCGACACCACCGCGCAAAGGGCTTTTGGTTTTCTTACCTCAGCGTGGCGGCTTGACGATATAGGCCGTTTCGATCCAGCGGCACAGAAGGCTATAGTGTCCAACTGTTTCCTCGTATTGGAGACAATTGCGAATGCAATCACCAAAGAGTGGCGTAAGCAGCACAGAGATGACATCGTCTCCGAGTATTCCATCATCGTTAAAGATCTGGAAGAGCGCCTTCATGATATCGAAGTGGTGTCCGAAAAAGTGACGGCCATAAGGAACGCTGATAAGCAACTTGCGCGGGCAATGCGCAACTTCCAGAACCTCAAATTGGAGACCGCTGGGCGCCGCCTAGGAATCTCCGAAGAGTATATCGAAGCCGCGCAACAACTACACAAGGTGCGGAATAGCATAAGTCACCCAGATTCCTCACCGAACGAGTCAGTTAAGCGATGGATCTTCGCAGACAACCGGCCAGCTGAGGCAAACAATAATCTTAGCTTCGGAGACGCTGAACTCACCGCCATGGCTTTCCTGAAAGCCTACGCGTCTTCTTTGGCAGCTCACTAATCACCTTCTCGCAGGGTCACGAGAAGTATGCTCAGTACCGAAGATTCGGGCCACGGCTTATTGCCCACCACGCTCCCCCGAAGCAGATGGCGGCGATGAGGCAGACCATCCCCAACGTGGGGTATGGGTTCAGGTCCGAGACGCCTAAAGTTACGTAGCGGGCGGCGTCGACGGTGTAGAAGATCGGGTTGAAGAACGTCACCACCCTGAGCACGGGTGGCAACATCCCGACGGAGTAGAACACCCCGCCGAGGAACGCGAGCGGCTGGATGATGACGCTCGTGATGAGCGAGATGTGCTCTATCCTCGTCGCAAGAGCGCCGACCATCGTGCCTAAAGAGGAGAAAGCGAAGGAGGCGAGAAGGCCGATCAAGATCAGCATCAGCGGGTGCTCGATGTGCAGGCCGACGAAAGGCACCCCGACGACGAAGACCCCGGCTCCCATGACCACGCCGCGAAGCATACCGCCAAGAGAGTATGCCAGCGCGATCTGCAGATCGCTCATAGGGCTTATGAGCACCTCGTCTATGTAGCGCTCGCGCTTGGCGTCGAAGACCGACCACGAGGAGTTCATCTGCGAGTTGGTTATGAGGCTCATGAGGGCGATGCCTGGCAAGATGTAATCCAGATACGGGATGCCCTCTATCTGCTTGACACGTCCACCCAGCGCGATCCCGAAGACGACAAGATACAGGAGCGAGGTCAGGAGTTGCGGGACTATCGTCTGCATCCAGACGCGGGTGAAGCGCAGGATCTCCCGCAAGAGGAGCGTCTGAAAAGTCCTGTCAGCTAAGATCATGGCCGATCACCTTCATGTAGACCTCCTCGACGTTCCTGGCCTCGTAGCGCTCTTTGAGGTCTTCACTGCTCCCCTGGGCTGCGATGTTCCCGCCGTTTATGAGCGCGACCTCCTCGCACAGCGCCTCCGCCTCCTCGAGATAGTGCGTCGTGAGCAATATGGTCATCCCACCACGATTGAGTTCCCTGATATAGCCCCACAGCTTGTAGCGCAACTCCACGTCGACGCCGGCCGTAGGCTCGTCCAGGAACAATACTTTGGGGTCGTGCATGAGGGCCCGCGCGAAGAGCACGCGCCGCTTCATGCCCCCTGAGAGGGTATTCGTCCGCTGGTTGCGCTTCCCCACGAGCTCGAACCGCTGCAGGAGCTCCTCGGCCCTCTCGCGGGCCTTCTTCCTCGGGACGCCGTAGTAGCCGGCGTGGAAGAGGAGTGTCTCCTCGACGGTCAGGAACTTGTCCAGGTTGACCTCCTGGGGGGAGACCCCGATCATGCGCCGGGCCTCCCGAAACTCCCTGAAGGCGTCCTTCCCGAAGACCTCGACCGTCCCCGAATCGGGCCTGGCCAGGCTTACCACGCTGTTTATGAGCGTCGTCTTCCCCGCCCCGTTCGGCCCGAGCAGCCCGAAGAACGTCCCCGCCTCCACCTCGAGCGAGACCCCGTCGAGAGCCACCAGCCCGTTGGAATACGTCTTCCTGAGCTTCTCGATCTTGAGCGCGGGAACCCCGTTCACCCTATCACCTCCCCTGCGGCCCGCTCCCCCGAGAGCATCGAGCCGTTTATGGATGAGTCCTCGGTGTACTCGCCGGCGAGCACGAGCCCGGGTGTCTGCGTCCTGTTCTCAGGCAGCCTGCCGTGAATGCCAGGCGGCTGGGCGAACTGGCCGTAAGGGATGCGCCTGAGGCCCAGCGGTCTGAAATCCGCGTCAGGGTAAAGGCGGCTGAGGTCCTCGATGCCGCTGCGGAAGAGTTCCTCGTCAGGCAGGTCCAGGCCTGTGAGCGCCACGGCGTAGAGCAGGTGGCGGCCAGGCGGTGCGTACTTCTCGGAGACGTTGCTTATCTCCACGGCGTTGTTCACGAATGCTCCATCCTCGGCGTTTAACAGTATCTTCTTCCCACTACCAAGCCCGTCCGTCTCGTAGTACAGGCATACTTCTCCGACCGCCCCCTCGGGCACCGCCTCGCCGGTGAGCCCGCCCGCTGTCGGCGCGTCCGTGGCGACTACAATGGTATCGGCCTCGTGCTCCTCACCCGCGGCCCTGACACCGACCACCCGCTCCCCGTCACGCAGGAGCTTCTCGACGGGGCTATGCAGGTAGATGGCGTTCTCAGGCACTCGGGAGGCGAGCTGGCATGTGATCTCACCCATCCCTGAAGAGGGGACGACCGTGCGGCCCGTGGCTAGCATCCTGAGGGTAAAGCGCAGCACGCGGGCGCTGGTACTCAACTCGCGGTTCAGCAGGACCCCACCGTAGAACGGCCTGAAGAAAGAGTCTATGTACCGCTCCGAGAGGCCCGCCGCCCTCAAATACTCCAGCGTCGATGTATCCGGCTCGCCGTTCTCCTCGCCGGCGCTGATCGCCCCTGGGAAAGTACCCACGACCATGTCGAGCGTGCGAACCTTGTCCCCGAGGGTGGCAGCATCGGAGAGCAGCGAAGGGACGAGCGCCTTCGGGTCGCGCAGCGGGTCCGAGAGGACGCTCTTCCCCTCTCCCCTGTGTACGACCGCACCAGGGTCGAAAGTGCGGAAGTCCAGCGCTCCATAATCCAGGTGCCTCTTCGCGACGGGATACGACGTGAAGTAGACCTGGAAGCCCCGATCAAGCAGGAACCCGTCCTGCTCGTCGGTCCGCACGCGCCCGCCGACGTCATCCGACATCTCGAAGACGTGGACCTCCACGCCACGCTCTCTGAGTACCTTTGCACAGGTGAGGCCGGCAAGCCCGGCCCCGACGATAATGGTTTTCATACCCGCGAGAGTGTAGCGCACAACTCAGAAGAAGCTGTTATCGCTTTGACGCGCGGCGAAATTTCCTCTTCAGAGCCCCGAAAGTTCTCGATGAACCACTCTAATTGCAGCGATCGACGAAAGTGCCGGCCGAGGTTCCTATCCTCGCACCCTCTTTGCTACCGACGTCACTGTTGTAGATGTACTGCCTCGTGAGGGTGTTGTGGTTCGCGGCGTAGCCGGTCTCGAAGGTGATCGCCTTCCCCGCACCGAGGATGCGGGAGGCGTGGAAGGGCTCGTTGGAACGTGGCTGGTAGATCGAACCTACGGTGTTGATCCTGACGGAGTGGTTCATGTTGTTGTGCACGCGGGTAGTCTCCGGGTTGGCGTCACACCCGACCGAGACGGATACCGCCGGGGTCGCGGCCACGGCCTCCCGCGGGGCGACGTCCCCGAAGCCATAAGACACGAACACAAAACACAAGATAGACACCATAACGACCAGCGACGCCCGCACCCGACCCTCCACTCTCCGAACAGCGTTCTCTCACGGCTTCCGCGCCGTCACGAGAGAATAGGACAACCCTCGTCGAGGTTCATGGCTTATACGGACGATCTTTGCGTAGCCTATATGGGCTAGCGGACTCGGACCGAGAAAACCTAGGGTCTGACGGCGGTCTCCGGCCGCGCCGGGGCTTCACCGTTAGCCTCGTGGTGCGAGGCCGCCAGATAGTCAGACCAGATCAGCGCCACGAGCACCGCGATGAGAAGCCCCGCGAACGCCAGCGCCGGTACAGCGAGGCCGACGAAGCCGACCGCGACACAGCCCATCGTTCCGAGGGGTTTTCTGATGCCCACAGTCCCCGTCAGCCTGTAGCGAAAGAGCGTGTGGGCGAGCAAATATATAGCCGGACCCGCAGCCACCGCCGCGACCTCGTACGGCGGCAGCACCTCCGTGGGATGGGCGATCACCAGCTCATCCCCTACCGCGGACAGGATGATCCCGGCGACGAACACCACGTGCAGGAGCGTGTAAGCGTCCCTGGCGAGCGCGGTCCTGTTATCGGAGATCTCCAGGTAGTGTTCCCCGAGGCTCGCCACGGACGTGAAGTACAGCCACCAGATGGCCGCGGACGACAGGAAGGCCATGATGAAGGCCACGATCCTCGCCGCGCCGAGGTCGAGCTCGGAGGTGGTCGCACCGGTAATGACGATGGACTCGCCGAGCGCGAGGATGATGAACAGCCCGAACCGCTCGGCGAAATGCTCGGTTCCCACGTTCCAGGTGGCCGGTGCGAGGTGCCTCCGTCCCGGTACCCAGTACGTCACGAGCGGAGCGCAGTAGTCGAGCGCGAGCGCGGCCAGCCAGAGCACGACGCCTCCGGGGCCGTCGACCAGAGCACCCGCGATCCAGAGTACCCCCGCAACGACGAACCAGGTGAGGATGCGACCGGCCCGCTCGCGTTCGACCGTCCCGCTCCCGGCCGCCACGAAGGCGAGGAAGGAATGCCTTCCAACCTGGATCGCGACGTACGATCCGGCGAACAGCAGCGCGTGAGCCTCGAAAGCCTCAGGTATGGCCACCGACATGAGGAGGCTCACGAGCATCAACGCCAGGAGGAGGAGACGAACAGGCACGGTCTCCGTGTCCAGCTCGTTGGTCGTCCAGGTCGTGTAGTTCCACGACCAGTAAACCGCGAGGAGGATTATCAGGGATTGCAGTACGCCCACCCACGTCAGGTGCTCAAGGAGGAGGTGCGAGACCTGCGTGATCGCGAAGACGAACACGAGGTCGTAGAAGAGCTCCAGGGTCGATGCCCTCTGGCTCGCCCCGTCCCTGCTCCGCCGTCTCACGCGCCCCATGAGATCAGTTTAGCCGCGTCCGGGACGGGCCGCCTTTACTTACATGGTCCGAGAGGCTCCTTTACTCGAAGTCGTGGTCGAGCGTGAAGGAGTAGCGACCGGCAGCATCAATGGAGACCCTGGCCCCTGAGGCCGCCGAGCTGGCCGGTCCCGGAGTCGGGTACGACGTTCAGCCTGGACCTACCCTCGCTCCATCGCCACGCTGTGCCCGAGTACTCTACCGGCGCGCGTTGTCGAACTCGAGGCGCACCCTGTGCTCGCCGTCGAGCTTGAGCGCGGCGGCGTAGGGCTTGCCCGCCTTGCTCTTGAAGCCCTTTATCTGCCCGGTGCGGCCCTTTGCGAGGAGTTGTCTGGCCTGACCTTCGCTGAGGCGCTTGCCCGAGACCTGTTTCCAGATCGCGAATTCGCAGCCTGTCTGCTTCCACGCCGAGCAGGAGTAAGCTTTCTTCGTCTCGACGACGGGCGAGCCGCACTTGGGGCAGGGGCCGAGCGGCTCGCGGCTGCGGGAGGGTGCGGCCAACTTCTGTCCCTCCATCCCGCGTACCTCTTCGACCAGCTTCGTGGTGAAGCCGCTTATGTCGGCCATGAAGTCGCGGCGGTGCTCGGCACCCTTCTCCATCTTCGCGAGCCGCTCCTCCCAGCGGGCCGTAAGCTCGGGTGATGAGAGAGGGCTCTCGCCGAGGAGCGCGATGAGCGATCTTCCCTTCTCCGTCGGGACGAGGACTTTCTTCTCGCGCTCGACGTATCCGACCTTTATGAGCCGCTCGATGGTCGCGGCCCGCGTGGCTGGCGTCCCGAGGCCAGAGTCCTTCATCTGCTGCCGCAGCTCCTCGTCCTCGACGAGCTTCCCCGCGGTCTCCATCGCCCCCAGAAGCGCAGACTCCGAGTAGCGCGGGGGCGGCTTGGTCTCACCCTCCTTGATGCCGACCTTCGCGACGTCCCATTCCTGCCCCACCGAGATAGGCGGCAATACGGGCGGCTCTTTCTCCTTGCGTCCTCCGACCCCGTCGGGGTAGAGCGCCCGCCACCCTGCCTCGAGCACGACCCGTCCACGGGAGAGAAACGTCTCCTCCCTGACCTCCGTCACGACGGTGGTGTTCTCGAAGCGGGCAGCGGGGAAGAACACGGCAAGAAAACGTCGGGCCACCAGGTCGTAGACCTTCGCCTCGTCCGGTGGCAGGCTACCGGACGACTTCCTGTTCGTCGGGACGATGGCGTGGTGGTCCGTAACTTTGGAGTCGTCCACGATGCGCTTGCTGATCGGGAGCTTCGGCGCTTCGAGCAGCTTCTGTGCGAACGGCGACAGCTCGGGGAGCGCCCCTGCGGCCTCGACCCGCTTTTTGAGAGAACCGACCATGTCCTTGGAGAGGTAGCGGCTCGAGGTACGCGGGTAGGTGATGAGCTTCCTCTCCTCGTAGAGCGCCTGGGCCGCCCGCAGCGTGCGCTCCGCAGTGAAGCCGTAGCGGGCGTTGGCGTTGCGCTGCAGCTCGGTCAGGTCGTAGAGGAGCGGCGGCTTCTCGGTGGCCGTCTTCTGCTGCGCCTTGCGGACGGTCCCCGTCCCGCCGCGGACCTTCTCGGCTATCCAGTCCGCGGCTTCTTTATCGGGCAGACGGTTCTGCTTGTTCTTGAACCAGACGCCGTCGTAAGTACTCCCCTCGCGCACGAAGCGGGCGTGGACGGTCCAGAACTTCTCGGGTTTGAAGTCCTGTATCTCCCTCTCACGGTCGACGAGGAGCTTCAGCGTGGGGGTCTGGACACGGCCTACGGAGAGGACGTTGCCACGGCCCCCGAAGCGGACCGAGTAGGCGCGGGTGGCGTTCATGCCCACGATCCAGTCGGCCTCACCACGGCTGCGCGCTGCGTCTTCGAGGGGCTTCATCGTGCGCCCTTCGCGCAGAGCGTCGAAACCCGCACGGATCGCCTCGGGGGTGAGGGAGGAGATCCAGAGCCGCAGCACGGGCTTTTTGCAACCGGAGAGACCGTAGAGGTAGGCGAAGATGAGCTCCCCCTCCCTCCCCGCGTCGCAGGCGTTGACGACCTCCGTCACCGAAGGGTCCCTCAAAAGCCCCTTCACCACGGCGAACTGCTCGCGGGTCTTGTAGTTCACCCTGACCTTGAACCGCTCGGGCAGTATGGGCAAATTCTCGAGGCGCCACTTCTTGTACTCCTCGCCGTAGGCGTCCGGCGGCGCCAGCTCGGCCAGGTGCCCGAGCGCCCACGTCACGGTCCAACCTTCGCCGACCAGGGAGCCTCTCCCCTTCCGGTGTCTCCCCAGGGCGCCCGCTATATCCCGCCCGACGGACGGCTTCTCTGCGACGATGAGCCTCATGTAGAGGAGTATACGTACGCAAGAGAGGATAGCTAGATGAGATCCGCCGGGCCCATTCGAGGGAGAGTCCGGGGGGGCGAAGGTGCGATGGGAGAAGTAGGGAAAGGAGTCGCCCGCGCCCGGACCCTGCGATGGTCGACCACCGGCGACGCTAACACTATGTTCGAAATTGGATCGCCACCCGCAGTCCACATGCAGCGATTTTAGGGCCCGTGGGTGAAACCGCGATGAATCGGCGATGAAACTTCTTCCGTTTACGAAGCTTTTTCGGTGGACACGCCGTGTGCGTTGAAACGGTAACCGGTGCCGCGGAGGGTCTGCTCGATAGCCCAGACCGCGGTCAAAGGCCACGGCTGATGCGCCGGGGGCCTCAGGAGGTTCTGCGGGCCAGCTCCTTCTCAATACGGTCCCTATCGAAGCCGACGATCCAACTGCTCCCGATCTTTATGACGGGCACGCCCTTCTGGCCGGTCTTGCGCACGACGTCCCTTGCCGCGTCCGGGTCGCGTTCTATGTTGACCTCCTTGAAAGGGACTTTGCGCTCCTTGAAATAGCGCTTCGCCCTCCGACACCAAGAACACGTCGAGGTGGTGAATATGATCGGCTTCGACATCCCCAGGTCCTTTTTTACTGCAGGCACGCCGCGAGCGACGGCCTCCGCCGAACAAGATTATAGGGTTTCGCCGGCGAGCCTGTATCGTTAGTGCGACTTGACGGAGCGGCTCTAGAGAGGAGCGGTATGGCGGCCAGGGTGGTTGAGTTGCGCTCGGAAGAGGAGCTAAGAGAGGCGTTCCCCGTCGTTCGCCGGTTGCATGGGGCGCTGGACGAGCGCAGGTACGAGGAGCTGCTCTCCATGATGGTCCCGAACGGCTACCGTATGTTCGCCGTCCGCGAGCCCTCGGGGAGGTGGCCACCGTGCTCGGGATGCAAATTCTAGTCAACCTCTACTACGAGCGTCACGCCTACGTCTACGACCTCGTCGCATCGGAGAGCGCCAGGTCGAAAGGCTACGGCACTCTCCTGATGGAACACGTCGAAGATCTCGCCCGCGACGAGGGTTGCCTCTACGTCGCCCTCGCCTGTGGTAGGGAGAGGGAAAGAGCGCTACGTTTCTACGAGGGGCGGGGATACGAGAGACCCGGCTACTCCGTGCGCAAGCGCCTGCGCTGACCTGCTCTCAGAGCTCGTGCAGTTCGCCAGAGAGCATCTTCGCGTCGCTGGGGCGAGGGTCCTTATCCCACTCAGCGGTTATGCCCACCTTGGGATAGGAATCCGCGAAGCTAGGGGCGTTCATGTTCACGTCGACCCTGCCGCTCTCTCCGACCGTGAAGGTTCCCGCGCTGACGCGCTCTTTACCCTCGACGAGCCAGAGCTCGTAGTACTGCTCGCGCTTGCAGGGGGGAAGCCCCCACGCTTCGAGGTTAACCTCCATGTTATCGTCCGAGCCCTTGATGCTGACCTCACCACCGGCATGTGGAGCGCGGTCCGTAGGGCTCAGAGTCGCCGAGGCGAGAGCCCTGCCCCCGAAGAGATCCGGGGCGAGGATCGCCCCAAGCACGGCGAGCACGATGAACGCGGCAGCGACGGCAGCAGCCCACGAAGGGATGCGCCACCGCGCTTCACGCCGCGGTATCTCCGCCACCACGCGTTCCTTGAGGTCGGGCGGCGGCGTCTCGGTGGTGTAGGCGAGGTCGGCGAGGTGTTCATGGGTGAGCCTGAGTTCTCGGGCCTCCTCCCTGCAGCTCGGGCACCTTTCCAGATGGTCCTCGACCTCCCGCTCTTCCTGCGGTTCGAGGGCACCCATCACGTAAGGGCCGAGGAGGTCGCGCGTCTGTGGGTGCTCACTCATCGGAGAACCTATCCTCGTCGAAGCTCATGGTCTCGCGCAGGGCGCGCAGGGCCGCCGTCGTGCGGCTCTTGACCGTCCCGAGAGGTGTGCCCGTGCGCTCGGAGATCTCACGCTGCGAGAAGCCGTGGAAGTACGCGAGGACGAGCACCTCCCTGTGCACCGATGAGAGCCGCGAGAGCGCTGCGGCCACGTCGAAGTTGCGCGAGAGCTCGCCCGATGGGTCCGTCTCACCTGGCTCGAAGAGCGGCTCGCTCTCTACGGTCCTGACGCGCGCCTTGCGGCGCCGGATCAGGTCGGTCGCCCTGTTGCGGGTGATGCGGTAAACCCACGTGGCGAAGCTCGCCCGCGCGGGGTCGAAGCCGGCCGCGTTCTTCCACACGGAGGTGAAGACGTCCTGAACTAATTCCTCGGCGGTACCCCTGTCTCCGAGGTAACGCATCCCCGTCCCGTAGACGAGGCCGGCGTAGCGGTCGTAGAGTCCGGAGAGGGCGCGCTCGTCACCCGAGGCCACCCTCCGTACAAGAACCTCGTCTTCTACACGGTCCATCCAGAGCCTTCCCCAGCCGCCGGCGAAGACGGACCCTCCGGTCCCCCGCCGGACGGCGCAGATGATATCCCGCCCGCGCCCGATGCGCCCATTCTCGGGCACGAGACATACGGCACTCCCAGATACTAACGCTTTCATACACAGATTTATACGACCGGCCAGCCCCAGCGGATGATCTCTTTTCGACGCCTACAGCGAAGATTGCGGTTAAAATAAGGCAGGTTACGAAAAGGTGGTATGTCCCCGATGGCACCCGAGACGGCCAGCACCAAGCTCCAGGCGGTCGCGCGGCGGCCGGCGCACGGGTCGCTCGTGCACTTTTTGCGCGATCTGAGGGACCTTCTCCGCTACAGCACGCTCAAGGCGACCGTACAGGAATTTATCCGCGACGACGCCCTCGGCCTCGCCGCGCAGCTCGCCTACTACCTGATCCTGGCGATCTTCCCTTTCATCCTGTTCCTGGTCGCGATCGTCGACGCTTTCTCGAGCACGAGCCCGCAGTTCGTCACGGATCTCTTCGACCTCCTCAGGCGGCTGCTTCCCGCGCAGGTCTTCCACCTCATCAAGACCTACACCGAGAATACACTTCGAAATGAGGACACGGCGCCTGGCCTCCTCTCCGTCGGTATCCTCGGTACGATCTGGGCCGCCTCGGGGGCCTTCTCAGCCCTCATAAACGCCTTAAACCGCGCCTACGACGTGCAGGAGACGCGGCCTTTCTGGAAGGTCAAGGGCATCGCCATCCTGATGACCTTCGGCCTCTCCGCGCTGATCCTCATAGGCGTGCTGCTCCTTGTAGCGGGCCCCTCCATAGGAAAGACGCTCGCCGAGGTCTTCACGCTCGGCGACGAGTTCATGTTCGTCTGGAACATCGCGCGCTGGCCCGCGGCGCTGCTGTTCATGGTCGTTACCGTGGCCCTCCTCTTCTACTTCGCCCCCGACGCCGACCAGCCTTTCCGCTGGATCACACCCGGCGGGTTCGTCGGTATCATCCTCTGGGTGCTCGCGAGCGTCTCCTTCAACCTGTACCTGGGCAGCGACTTCAACTCTTACGACAAGACCTACGGTTCTATAGCCACCGTGATCATCCTGCTCCTGTACCTGTACATCTCCTCCCTGACTATTCTCTTCGGCGCGACCCTCAACGCCACGCTCGTCAGGATAAAAGAGGAGGTCTCGGGAGAGCAGATCGTGAAGGGCGAACCAGCGAAGGAGAAGCCTAATATCAACGACGAAGAGACGGCAGCCGAGATCGAAGACAAAGAAGAATAGGTGCGCGAAGACGCCCCGCGTCTTTGATATACTCCCGAAATTCGGAGGAGTGGCCGAGTGGTTGAAGGCGGCACCCTGCTAAGGTGTTATACCTCTCAACGGGGTATCGAGGGTTCGAATCCCTCCTCCTCCGCTCCACGCCGTATTAGGCACAACCGCCAAGGTTGACTCGTCACCTCCACGCCGCTTGAACAGCCGTGAAACGTGGCTATACTGCAACGTACTTTGCATGAGACGAACGATTCAAGAAAACGGGACGGGTCGTCTACTGGCGAGGGAGGTCGGCATCTGTGGCTACTGCTGATCTACCAGTTACCCAAAGGGTCTTCTTCTGCCCGAACTGCGGTATGGCGCGAGGCGCGACGTCTGGGGGCGCTCTCGCTGCAGCACGCGGTCTGTCTGCTCCCTCTCTCTGAGGAGAACCGCGCGGCGTACGAGCGCCTCGCCGGGCGCATCGAGGAGTACGGGGGCGAGGCCAGCATACTCGAGACGCACTCTCCCACCGACGCCTGGTACGAGAGGACGGTGGCCCGCTTCAACGCCGCCCGCGACGAGGAGTACGAGGAGGTGGTCGACGAGACCGAGCGCTTCAGGGAGGAGATCGCCCGCGAGCGACGCAAGGGGAAGTTCACCTTCGCAGAGCTCGAGGACGAGGAGAGCAACCTGGAGCGCCTCAACAGGTACCTCGCGCAGGTGGAGGCCCGTGACGCCTTCGGGGCGGAGGGCCGGGCGCGGGCCGAGGCGGAGGTCGAGAGCTGCGCCGGGGTACTGGAGGCTTTCGCACAGGAGATCTACGAGCACCAGAGGGCTCTCGAAAGCGAGGATGACCTGTGACGGCCTGGCTCCTCGCGCTCACCGTCTTCGTCGCCACCGCCGTCGAGATGGTTGAGGCCCTGACCATCGTCCTTGCCGTTGGGGCGAGCAGGGGCTGGCGCGCTACGCTGCAGGGCGCCTCTGCGGCCTTCGTCGTACTCGTCGTGCTGGTCGCGGTCTTCGGCACCTCCCTGGCGACGGAGGTCCCTCTCCATCTGCTGCAGTTTGTCGTCGGGCTTGGCCTGCTCCTCTTCGGACTCTCGTGGCTGCGTAAGGCTGTGGCCCGTGCGGCCGGACGCAGGCCGCGCCGTGATGAGGTGGCCGCCTTCCAACGCATCGTCGAGAGGCTGGCGATAGATCGCCGCCCGGGACGCCGGTTCGATGCCGTCGCCTTCGTCGCCGCCTTCAAGGGGGTCTCTCTCGAGGGACTGGAAGCGGCCATCATCGCCATCACCTTCGGCGCGGCCGCAGGGCAACTCTCTGTCGCCTTCCTGAGTGCCGGAGCCGCCGTCGTCCTCGTAGTCCTCCTCGGGGTGATCGTGCACCGTCCGCTCGCCCGCGTCCCCGAGAACGCTATGAAGCTCGGGGTCGGGCTGCTGTTGTCGTCCTTCGGGACCTTCTGGGTCGTCGAGGGATTTGGCGGCGAGTGGCCCGGCTCGGAACTGGCCGTGCTCTACATCGCCGCGGCGTACTCGGGGGCCACGTTCTTGATCTTCCGTCTTCTGGTACGCCCGACGGCGGGAGGTGACGATGGCCGGGTATTCAGCGACGGCCGGTTCTCGCTGGAGCGCGATGGGCGTGAGGAGCGCTAACCCATGCCCAGCGGTGGCGCTCATTTCCGTTCTGCAAGGCCGATAAAGGTCGTTATTACGCACCCGGAGACCCTGGCAAGAAGAAGATAGATGGGTGCCATAGATCACCTCCTCTCGCTTATAGACCATTACGGTTATCTCGTCGTTTTCTTGGGGGTGATGGCCGAGAGCACGGGCGTGCCCCTCCCAGGCGAGACCATCCTCATAGCAGCAGGCATCATCGTACAGCGGGGTGGCTTGGATCTAGCAGATGCTATCTTCTTCGGCAT
>CADDZK010000048.1 GCA_902812425.1 Actinomycetota bacterium | reverse complement strand
CTCCCAGGCCCCGCTCCTGCGGCGAAGACGATGGCGTCGCATCCATCGACGGCCTCCCCGATACGCCCCTCAACCTCCTCTTCTTCGAGGTCTACCAGAACAGCTTCGGCGCCGTCAGCCTCGACGTCTCCCAGCTGCTCCTCCTTGCGGACGAGCCCCCTGACCTCGTGGCCGTCCTCGACCAGCATCCGTACCAGACGCCTCGCCGTCTTGCCGTGCGCTCCTGCGACGAGCACCTTCATGCATACACTCCTTTTCGAAGTCCTTTTTCACTCAAGAGAGCCAGTTTACCCTTGATGGGCAGCTCCTCACCTTATAAGAGAATGAGTATAGCCAGCAGATTCGCACAGGGGCCCAGGCGGTCATTCTGTGCGGACCGGGTACGGCGTATGTCTCGCAAATACTCTGCTGAGAGGAACCGATCTCTAGGTCTTTCCAAACATCAAGTATCCCGTATGCGCCGCTCTCTACAGTTCCGCTGGTGCGCTGATTCGACCGGCACGCCTTAAGACCTTCGAGATCCTCTCCGGAGAGACTCCGATCCGGGAGTCGCTCGCGCGACTTTAATGTCCTCTGTCGGAGAGCTCGCGCGTCTGGCGGCCCGTCCGGGGAGGCTGGTCGGCGCGACGGCGCTCCTCGGTGCGTGCGGCCTCATCTACGCCAGGGAGATAGAGCCCCGCCTGGTTGAGCTCGTTCGTCTGACGCTAACGTTGCCGAGGCTCGCCCCCGAGTTCGACGGCTACAACGTCATACAGATCGGGGACCTCCACCTCGATGATTGGAGCAGGCCCGGGCGGTTGAAGCGCGTGGTGGAAAGGGTCAACGTGCAACGTCCCGACCTCGTGGCCATCACCGGCGACTTCGCCAGCTACTCGGCGAAGCGTCTGGACACGGAGATGCTGACCGGCGCGCTTCGCCGCCTGCGTGCGCGCGACGGGACGGTCGCCATCCTCGGCAACCACGACTACCCAACGGACGTGGGGCTGGTGCTCGGTTGCCTGCGCGAGGCCGGTGTCACGACTTTGATCAACGGCGTCCGTACGCTGAGAAGGGGTGGTGCGGAGCTGCACGTAGCCGGAATCGACGACGTCATGGAGGGAAGGAGCCGTCTCGACCGCGTGCTCGAAGAGTTACCCGCCTCTGGGGCGGCGATACTGCTCGCCCACGAGCCTGACTTCGCCGACGTCGCCGCCGCTACGGGACGCTTCGACCTGCAGCTCTCCGGACACTCGCACGGCGGCCAGGTGAGAATCCCGCTGCTGGGGCGGGCGATCCTTCCTCCCTTCTCCCAGAGGTACACCCGCGGACTGCACATGGTGGGAGGCATGATCCAGTACACTAACAGGGGCCTCGGCTCAGTCGATGCGCGCCTCCGCTTCATGTGCAGACCGGAGATCACCGCCATCACCCTCAGAGAGCGGACAGGCGAAGATTCTCTGTGGCGGATCACGGAGCGTTGAGATATCTTTGACCCCAAGATCCAGGATACGGTTGGTGCAGAAGAGATGACTTTCGGCAAGAACAGGCCTCCCCTCGTGCCAGACCCGGGGCAGCAGGTACGGCTGGTCTCGGAGGACGGCTCGTACATCGACGGGTTCCGCGCCGTCTCGGGACCCCTCACCACGGAGACGGGTGGGATCATCATCAGGGTGGCGATTGAGGAGGAGTACAGGGACTCAAAGAGGGAGGGCCGCCGCGCCGTGAGCATGGCCTGGCCAGCAGACAGGGTTGAGGTCTTCGTGCCCTGGTACAAATGGCAGCGGTGGTTCACCAGGTAGAGAAGGTGGCCGGAAGAGCGTCTGCGACGCTATTTCACTAGTCGTAGAGCAGGTCCTGGATCTCGTGGTGCAGGCCGCGGAGGCTCGGGTAGATCCTCTCGTATACCCTCCTGAAAGCGTCGTCGTAGAATGGCACTTCTTCCGAGACCGGCTCGACGGGGCTCTCGGCATAGCGCAGCTCTTCGAGAGCCGACGGCACGCCTGCATAAACGCCTGCGCCGATCCCACCGAGGATGGCGGCCCCGAGGCTCGTCGCCTCCTCCACGCCGACCACGGTGATCCTCTGGTCCAACACGGTGGCTTTGATGCGCATGAGCAGACGGTTCTGGGTGCCGCCGCCGATGGCGTAGATGGTCCGCAACCTGTCCACCCCCGAGTGGGCGAGGAGCGGTTCTAGCGAGTTGCGCGAATCGTAGGCCAGTCCCTCCAGCACGGCCCTGAAGAGTTCTGCGCGCCCCACGTCCGTGCTCAGACCCAGGAAGGCTCCCCTCGCCGCCGGATCGTCGTACGGCGGGTTCGCGAGGCGCAGGTAAGGCAGGAAGAAGGCACCGAGAGACCCTGGCGGCACCTCCTCGGCCTCGGCGATGAGGGTGTCGTAGCCCACACCGCCGAGGACCTCCCGCAACCACTCGACGCTGGCCCCCGAGGTGTACTGGCCACCGAAGACGTAGTAGCGGCCAGCCACGTGGGCGCCCTGGGTGTAACCCTGGTGCCCGACCTGGGGGTCTGTGAGCGGATGCTCCAGCGGCAGGAAGATGGCCTCGGCGGTACCGAGCGAATTGAGCATTGTGCCTGTCTGCGTGACGCCTACGGCGAGCGCGCCGCAGACGTGGTCGTGGCCCCCTGCTGCGACGCCAGCGCCTTCGGGCAGCCCCGTCGCCGTGGCCGCCTCGTGGGTCACAGAACCAAGGAGCGAGCCCCCCTGACGCAAGGGGGCGAAGAGGCCGGGGGAGATGCCTACCTCCTCCAGCAATTCTTCGGCCCACCTGAGCCTGTGCAGATCGAGGGCCAGCGTACGCGAGGCCAGCGAGTAGTCTGTGGCTGCGACCCCGCAGAGGCGGAACGCCATGTAGTCGGCGACGTTGAGCCAGGTTGCTGTGCGCGAGAAGGCTTCTGGCTCGTTCTCCTTGAGCCAGAGCAGCTTGCACAGGCCGAAGATGGGCTGCAACGAGAGGCCCGTAAGACGAAAGAGACGGTCCTGCCCGACGAGGCGGCCAAGCCGCTCGGCCTGTGGACGTGCGCGCCCGTCGAACCAGGCGATGATGTCGTGGGTGGGCCTGCCGCTTGAGTCGAGCGGTACGGCAGCCTCACCTATGCTGGCGACGGCTATGCTCGCCACGCGGCGCGGGTCGTCGAGCCTCTGCGTGACCTGGCGCAGCGTCGATGCGAATGAGCTCCACAGCTCCTCGGGGTCGTAGTGGGCCCTGCCGGGTCTCGGGTAGCGGGTAGGGGTAGGCGAGCTTGCCCCTTCCACGGCCCTGCCGCTCCTGTCGAAGGCCACGACCTTGATGTTCGTCGTGCCGACGTCGGCCCCGATCAGGAGCGGTTCCGCGTTCATCGGACGGACCAGCCTCGCACGGCTTCTTATCATACTGCCGATCAAGGTCCGGGGCACGGCGTCAGAGTTCACGGCGGGAGGAAGCCCTGGTGCTCTATGCTGTATCGCGCAGGTTGGAACGGCGAACCGCGGGGGCGTACGTATCTCGAGGACTGTTTTGCGCAACGTGCTCTACCTGGCTTCGGTTGGGTTGGCCGTGCATCTGATCCTGCCCCAGATACCTGGCCTGGAACGCTCCGCCAGACTCGTCGCGGGGGCCGCGCCGCTCATCGTGTTCGCTGCGTTTGCCGCCGAGGTCACGAGCGAGGCGTGCTACGCGGAGTTGCTCGGGCGCTCGGTGGCCGCGGCGTCGAGGATGGAGACTACGGCGCGCTCCAGGAATCGAAGGGGCCTCGGCCTCTCTTTCACGCTGCGCCTGACGGTCTGCGGGTACGGCGCCGCCCACGTGCTGCCCGGCGGGGGAGCTGCCGCCGCGACCGTTACCTACGGGGCGCTGAGGGCTCGTGGGGTCGACCGCAGGGCCGTCGGCCTGGCGGTGGCCGCGGTCTCTGCGCTCGTGTACGTGGCGCTCGGGGTCCTGCTGTCGGGGAGCCTGCTCTACCTGCTCATCCTCGGCCATCTGACGTCGGCGGAGGTGGCACTCACACTGGTGGCCGCCGCGCTCGTGGTGGCGGCCCTCTTCGCCGGCTACGTCGCATACAGGAGGCCCCGGTCGGCGCGGCGACGGCTCGTGGACATAGTCCACAGGGCGGTCAGGCTCGTGCGCCGCGGATACGGGAGGCGGGAGGCAGACGAGCTGGTAGACCGTCTCGCGGATCGCCTCCGCGAGGAGCTGAGATCCGTGCGCCGGCAGGTCGCGAGCCGCCCGTTCGAGGTCATGGGGTGGTGCTGCCTCGCCTTCGGCTACTGGGCTTTCGACGCCCTCTGTCTCCTCCTCGTCTTCCTCGCGCTCGGGGTGCACGCGGGGGTCGGCGCGTTGCTCGTGGCCTACGGCATAGCCACGGCGGCGGGGGCGCTCCCGCTGACGCCCGGCGGCATCGGGGTCTTCGAGGCCACCATGCTCGCCACCCTCGCCGTCTTCGGGATCGGTGCCGAGGCCGCGATCCCTGTCCTCGGATACAGGCTCTTCAACTTCTGGTTGCCCATCCCACTCTCCGCGCTACTCTACCCGACCCTGCGGAAGGGGCGTTGAGATAGAACCTCTCGTCCTATGCCGGGCGTATAATATCCGCCCGTGATCGCGGACAGCGCCATCTACGTCGACGGGAAGCGTACGGAATCTTCCGATGTGGCAGGGATCGGACGTACCTGCCGCGAGAAGGGTGGGTTCGCCTGGATCGGGCTCGTCGAGCCTAGCGAGGAAGAGCTCACCTCTGTGGTCCGCGAGTTCGGCCTGCACGAGATCGTCGTGCAGGCAGCGATCAGAGTCCACAGACGTCCGAAACTGGAGCGTTACGGCGAGAGGCTCTTCGTCGTGCTCAAGACGGCGCGCTACCTGGACGAGGAGGAGCGGGTGGAGTTCGGCGAGATCCAGGTCTTCGTGGGGCAGGACTTTGTCGTCACCGTCAGGCACGGCGAGATCTCCTCGCTCGAAGATGTCCGCAAGACGCTCGAGGGCGAGCCCGGGCTCTTGCGCAGGGGCACAGGTGCCGTGCTCTGGGCCGTTGCGAACAAGGTCGTGGTCGACTACGAGCCCGTGGTGGACGGGCTCGGGAACGACGTCGACGAGATCGAAGAGGAGGTCTTCGGGGGCAACGCCGGCGTCTCGCGCAGGATCTACGAGCTCTCGCGCGAGGTGCTCGAGTTCCGCAGGGCGGTTCAGCCTCTTGCAAAAGTGCTGGAGCCCCTGTCCGCAGACTCCGGCGGCCTCGACCGCGAGGTCGTCCGCAGGATGAGCAGCGTGCACGAGCACGTGCTGCGGCTCTCCGAGCAGGTCGACGGCTTCAGGGAGCTCCTCTCGAACATCCTGAGCGTGAACCTCACCCTCATCAGCGTCGAGCAGAACGGGGCGATGCAACGCCAGAACGTGCAGGTGCAGAAGATCTCCGCCTGGGCCGCCATCCTCGCCGTCCCCACCCTGATAACCGGCATCTACGGGATGAACTTCCGCTACATGCCCGAGCTGAACTGGCTCCTCGGATACCCGTTCTCGCTCGCGCTGATGCTCGTGATCTCAGGCCTGCTCTACCTCGGATTCAGACGAGCGGGATGGCTGTAGATTCTCTTTGCTTGCGTTCATGCGGGCTCTGCCTTGGTGGACCGGGGCAGCTTGAACGTTATGGACGGTCACGTCCGAGGGCGAGCTCACGGTACACGAGGACGTACACGTACGTTGTTCCCTCTCTTTCGGCGGCCCTGGACCAATCAGCCGGAGCGCTCGATTGGAGACCAGCGGGCCAGTAGTGGACGTCGTAGTGGAAGCGGTCGCGGGTGCCATCGACGTGCGGATACTCGAACTCTCCTTTCCTGTCCACCGGAAACCGGTGCACGGTCCACCCGTACTCAGTTAGCTTCTTCTCGTAATAAGCAGAGACCTGCTTCAGGGATGCATGGCGGGCCGTAAGCTCCAATGCGCAGCCAGGGGGAGGCGCTTGCAGCGGGGGAAAATTCAGTGTCTCGCCACCGAGCGGACCTTTGATGTCCTCTCCGACTACCTTACCTCCATACTGCGAGAACTCCATGAGCGCAGCTCTCTCCTGCGCGTCGCATGTAAATCCCAGGACGTCGTATATCCCGAGAAAGCGTGCCAGAGACGATACAAACAACACTATGGCGAAGCCGATGATCAACACAGCGAGGCGCCTTGGACTTATCCCGATGCGGTCCCGAGCCTCTCGGAGGTTCACAAGCCGACTTCGGCGAGTGCCTCGGCGACAGGGAGGCCTTCGTGGATGATGCCCCCGAGGGCACGGATCACGCCGCGCGTATCGCCGCTCTGCCAGATGTTGCGGCCGAAGACGACGCCTGCGGCACCCGCCCGCGTGGCGTCGTGGACTACCTGAAGCGTCTCTTCGACGGTCTCCATCTTCGGGCCGCCGGCGATCAGGACGGGCACCGGGCAGTTCTCCGTCACCCTGCGGAAGTCCTCCGTGTAGTAGGACTTGACGAGGTCTGCACCGTGCTCGAAGCCGAGGCGTGCGGCCGAGGCCATGGCATCCGGCGCTCCCGGGTCGGGGATACGCTCGCTCGGGCAGGGGAGCGCCTCGACGACGAGCGGCAAATTGGCGTGCAGACACTCGCCCGCCACCCTGGCGACGATGCGGTAGGTCTCGAGCTCGACGGGGATGCCGACGAACGCCATCAGCACGACGCCGTCCGCCCCGAGGAGGAGGGCGTCCTCGACCGAATGGAGGAGGCTCCACTCCGTGTAGGCGAGCCAGTCCTCGCGGTAGAGGCTGGGACCACCGTCGAGGCGAATGATGGTGGGGATGTGGCCTGCGAGTTGCTCCCTGTAGCGCTTCGCCACGCCGAAGGTAGTCATCACGGCGTCGGCCCCGCCCTCTACGGAGGCTTCGATCACCGCCCCCGGGTCCTCCAGGCCCTCGATGGCGCCGTAGGTGCGCGCGTGGTCCATCGCCACGATCAGTGCTCTTCCATCATCAGCGAGTATCGGTACTTTTCCCACCATCACCCCTTCTCCGGAGATCCAAACTTCGCCTTGCTACGCCCTCTCTTTACGGGCTTTGCTAGAACGGATAGATGACGAGCCCAAGCGCCCCGAGCGCATACCACGCCCCGAACGCCATGCTAAGGACGCCGAGCACGGGGGCCACGCGGTCGAAGTTACGTGCTACGGGACCCCCGGCTATGACGAGGCCGAAGGCCGTAGATAGGAGTACCATAGAGACCGCCGTGCCCGCGGCGAAGAGAAGGAGAGCTCCCATCGCCTGCACTTTGTCAGAGATAGTCGAGAGCAAGAGGAGCGTGAGCCCCCCCGAACCGCCGATACCGTGTACCAGCCCGACGCCGTAAGACGAGAGAGGGGTGCGCCGCGGGATGCGGTGGGCGTGTTCGTGGGACTCTCCCTCGGCGTGGGAGTGGACGTGGCGGTGGATCTCGCCGCCGTCGTGGGCGTGGACGTGGACGTGGTAGAGACCCCGCCTCCACCGTACGAGGAGTCTCAGCGCAAGCAATATGATGATGCACCCTATGGCGACCTCGGCGATGCGGCTTACGACGTCGGGCAGGATCTGGTTCAGAAGGACGAGGGGCATCCCGAGGAGCACGAGCGTCGTCCCGTGCCCGAGCCCCCAGAGAAAGCCCATGAGACCGGCTTTGCGCACGTGGTCCCGCTTCTCGGAGGCGATGAGGGTCGTCACGGCGGCGAGGTGGTCCGGGTCGCTCGCGTGCCGCAGCCCGAGCAGCAGGCTGATGAGCAGGATGACCCCGACGCCGACGTGTCCTTGCAGGAGCCCTTCGAGCCAGCCGTCTATCGCGCCCACGCGCTCCTCCTAGCTTCCCAACACCGCCAGCACGCACCTGCTGCGGGCATGCTCCCACGCAAAGTCGACATCGTCAATGTCTTCGGGTCCTCCGGTAGAGGTACACCGTATCGACCCACGCGTTCTCTCCGCAAGCCTGCAGGTTTGCCACCGGCGTTGCGAACACTAGTAGCGCACTTTTCAGAATCCGGCTTTCCACGTACCCGGTGGTCTCGGACGCGCTCTGCCCAGCTGGGCAGAGCGCGCCCAAACCGATACAAAGGCCCGGTGTATGGTGAGCCACAGGATGCGACCGTTATAGAGCTGCCTCTCATGCGAAGGTCGCGCCCAGAAACCGTCGCCGGGCCACTCGCCTTCGAACTCTCTTTCGAGTCCCTCTTAGAGCAGTTGGGCCACGGCGAGACCGGAGAAAAGCAGGATCAGCATCACGCTCAGCAGGCACCCGATAGGTATGACTATGCAGCACCCTCGACCTTGGCTCCTGCCCCTACCCCAACGGAACATCTATTCTCCTCGCTACAGGTCAGACTCCGACCCCGGACCCGCCGCCCGAGAACAGGAGCAGGAGGAGGTTCACGAATATGGTCAGGGCCACGCTCAGCAGGATCCAGAAGAGGCAGCCCCCGCCCAAGCAGCCCCTGCCTCCTCCTCCGCCGAACACGATGATCCCCGACTCGTCGCCGAAGCACCGCCGGTTCGGTCCTTCGGTGTTGCTCATTGCTCCCTCCTCGGTCTTCACGGGTGGTTACTCTCCGGCTTGCTCCGGGCGAATGAAGGAGACCGGGGTCGTCTCCCCGGCCTCCTTCGGCAAGGCTCCATAGCGCCCTACTGTTGTTCGGTGAGGCCCTGATTCTCGGCCTCCTGTTGGGCCGCGCTCTGGGCCTCTTCAGCCACCCTCTGGGCCTTCTGCTGGGTCTCCTGGACCTTCTCTTGAGCTTTGTCCACGAGGTTGTCGCGGGCCTCGCCCATCACCTCGTGCTCCTTGCTCGTCTCAGGGATCGCAAGCCCGATGGCCGCCCCGACTCCTACCGCCAGTGCTCCCACGGTCAGGGGATTCTCCTGGAGCACCCGCTGGAACCCGTCGCTGGCCCGCCTGGCCCGGTACTGAGCCTGGTCGCCCAGCCGGCTGGCCCCGTCCTGGGTCTTGCTGGCGAGCTCCCCCGCCTTGTCTTGCGCCTGCCCTGCGGTCTCTCCGACCTTGTCCCTGGCCCGCTCGGCGGCCTGACCCACCGAAGAGCCGCCATCGTCCTCGTAACGCGGCGGGTGACCGTAAGTGGGAGGATAGCCCTCAACGTAGGCGGCATCCCGGTAAGGCGACCGGTACGAACTCTGCTTTCTGGCGTTCACGAACAGCCAGCCGAGGCCGATACCCGTCAGCGCCGCCGGCAGAGGGTTCTGCCTGATGGTATCCATGATGCCGGAGCCCGCGTCCTGGGCCTTACCCACAGTTGCCTCCTTGACCCTGTCTTTCGCCTGCTGTTTCAGGTTCTCGGGACTTAACCTATCCTGGATGGCGTCGACCGTCTCGCTCATGCCGGCCCTGGTGCGTTCGATCTCGACCCTGGTGGCCTCCACCTCGTCGATCTCCGCCTCGGTAGTGAGGGTGGGGTCGGGAGTTACCGCGCCAGGCTCGAAGGCGTCGGTGGCGGGATCGAAGCCCGTCTCACCCGGTAGCGGCTCCGTGATCCTGTCATCCGCGCCGAGCGGATCGCGGCGCCCTATCTCGTCTGGTCTTTCGCCCATTGCTGATCCTCCTTTAGTGTCTCTATCGTCTGCCTGGGTGCCAGGTCTTCGCGCTTGAGGGCGTCGAGGCCCCTCCTTACGAGGAAGTAGCCCACGCCGGCCACCACGAGCCCGACCAGAAGAGCCGAGAGCCACATGGGTATGGCCTGCCCGAGCAACACGATGATCCCGGCGATTATCGCCAGCAGCCCCGCGTAGGCCACGGCGCCGCCCGCGGCCAGAAAACCTACGTCTTTGCCTACCCGCGAGGCCTTCTGGCTGATCTCCGTCTTGGCGAGCGTCATCTCCTGGCGGACCAGCGTGGAGGTATCCTGCGCCAGCTCCGAGAAGAGCTCGCCGAGCGATCGTTCGTCCCTGCCCTGCATCAACCCCTCCTAAAGGTTCCGAGGAGGTTCCGTGTGCAAGCCCTCGCCCGCGGACGGCTCGACCATCGGGGTACGGGTGGCCGTAGGCGACCCCGCTACGGTGCCGGGAGGCAGGGCCGTGGCCGGCTCCCCGGTTCCGTGAGATACCGTCGCGCTGCTGGTCCCGGCGCCGGACCACCCATCGCCAGCGGCGGTTTGCTCCTGCGAGGAGCTCTTCAGGAAGCGGGTGCCGAGGAACCCCAGCAAGGCGGCGCTACCCAGGAAGAGGGCCGGCCTGCTGCGGGCGAAGCCTCGCACCTCGTCGACCATCTCGTCCACTTCGGTCTCGCGCAGATACCCGGAGAACCGCTCGACCTGGTCGGAGGCCCTGTCGGCGTACCCTGCGACCGGTCCCTGGCCTTGCTTCCTGAGCTGCTGAGCCGTCTCCCGGAGCGCCATCTGCACGGGCGCCATCCTCTGGGCAGCCTGGTGCTTCTGGGTCTCTAGCTGGGACTTGACCTGCTCGGTGCCCCTGTTCGCAAGCTCTCCCGCCTGCTGACGGGCCTGCTGGGCGAGCTGCTGCCCCTGCTGTTTGGCCTGCTCCGTAACCTGGCCGCCGCTCCCGGCCTGCCCGGTCGTGCCACTGATGTTCTGCTCCATTGCTCTCTCCTTCCGATCGCTTGCTACTATCACTCAAGACCCGCAAGAGTACCTCGATGTGTGTTCGATTCACGCCTGTTCGGTAGATACCCGGTGCGATCCCCTGACCCTGATCAAAAGAGGTACAGAACGAGGTTTGCCAGCACGGTCAGTGTCACGCTCAAGAGTACGCTCACCAGCAACCAGAACAGGCCCCCTCTTCCCATCGTCTGAACACCCCCCGCGCGGTAGATCACGACCGAGGGGCCATGTCCATCTCGAATACCACCTCTTCCAAAACCGCTTCCAGGTAGCCTACGACCTTCGTTCGCCCTTCCGGGCGTAGTCGTTGAAGCGCACCCGCCAACCAGGCAAGACAGACCTCGTCGTCCGTACTCGAAAACCCGAATCCTCTTCTTCGAGAACGTACCCTTCCCAGGTACGCAGACGGGCCGGGACTCCAAGACCCCGGCCCTTCCGTCGTCACTCTAGGTACGCCCGCTAGTCTCGGTAAGGCTCCCTGGAACCGGCCTTCGCCAAGCCCCGGCTGATCATGTAGCCGACCGTCAGGTAGGTTACGTACCTCCACGCGGGATCCGCGCCGAAGCTGTTATCGACTATTGCCGAGGCGATCAAGACGCCAAGCACAGCCAGTACGTAGACGATCAACTCCGTGGTCTTGTAGGCCGACTTGGTCTCGGTGCTCTCGCGCGTCTCGGCCCTGTGAACCTGCGGTGCCCCAATGTTGTCCGTGGTCCTCGTCGTCATGCCACTCCTTTCGCTTGCCGCGTCTCCGCGGTATTCGGTGACCTTACGTCTGGCATTCTACACAATTGAGCAGTATAATCAACTATTAAGAAGTAAAATACATCAAAAGGTGTAGGGTGACTGCGCCGGAAGGTGCAGCAATAGTCGTATAGAATGCAAAGACAAGCGTGGTAAGAAGCAGTTGAGCAGGTTGGAACGGGGGAACTTGGCAAGACAATCACGAAGCGCACTCCTCAGTGCGGAGGATGTCGCCGGACTGATAGGGGTGAAGGAGACGACGGTGTGGCGCTGGTGCAGGGAGGGGAGGCTGCCGTGCCTAAAGGTCGGCAAGCACTGGCGTATCAGGCAGCAAGCCTTCGAGGATTTTCTCGAGCAGAGCGAGCGCTCGGTCACGCTCGTCGGGCAGCTAGACTCCTTCTTGCGGGTGCCGGACAGCGTGCTGGCCATCGCCCAGAACGTCGACATTCTTCACCGCCTCGACGCCGCCTTCTTCAGGGTGGGCGAGGCGCGGGGTGGGTTGTTGATCAAATTCTACGCTGGTGAGGAGTACTCCGAAGAGGAGTTGCTCGCCGACTTCGAGGAAAACGGCCTTGAAGCCAGGCGTCTGCAGCGGGAGAGGCGGCTGCTCATGAGACCGGAGAGAGAGCCCCTGGGCGGAGGCCGCGGGGAACAACTCGGGCGGATCCTTGAGGAGGAGGGTGGCGAGGGACGCACCGTTTGGGCCTCCTTTAACTGGGTGAGGCCGGTCGAGTTGGAGATGGCCCTGGAGCAGCAGAAGCAGCTCACCGAGCTGGTCGACGCCCGCCAACTTGTCGTCAAGACGGCGGCTTTAGAGGAGACGATCGACCAGTGGCCGGTGTCGCAGCTGAGGCGGGTGCAGTCCTCGCACTCGGCGATCATTGTGGCCTCGGAGGAGGGACTCTCTTTGAGCCGCACAACGCCCATGCCGCCCTCCTGAGAGAAGGTGCGGCGAAGGTCGGGCTCGAACCTTCGGGTATGGAGAGCGGGTTTACCGTAGGGCTGGCAAAGCTGCTACGGTTCCGACGAGTGCTGCGGAGATGGAGGCGTGCTACGGAAATGACTGGCCAGGCGGTATCTCCAAGGATGGATATACCGAGGCGCCTTTTCTCATCCGGGACTCGCTGATGGCGTTCTGACTACCAACCGCTCCCGGTCTTTGGGTTAACATGCCACGTTGAAGCGAGGTAACGAGGGGGCATGGAAGAATCTAGAGATGGAAGCCCCTGAGGTCAGGGAAGGTTACCCCCGCTTCCTGAGCGTACCGACGCGCTGGATGGACAACGACGTCTACGGGCACGTCAACAACGTCGTCTACTACTCGTACTTCGACACGGTCGTGAACGAGTATTTGATCCGCTCCGGTGTCCTGGACATCGAGAGGAGCCAGGCCATCGGCCTCGTCGACTTCCACACGGAGCGCTACCAGCAACAACGTCCTCTTGGAAGTAGCACCATCCTCAAATTTTTGCTACATTGAGATCAAATACTCTGCTGGGGAGACCGGAAACATAGAGGTGCGAAAGGTGAGTGAAGCAGCCGCCCAGGCTCTTGAAGAAGCGGAGGGTGGTGACTCGCTTGACCTTGTGAGCCGTGCGAGCAGAGCACCAGGGGCGTGTACGTTACTCGACACCGGCTGTGCTTACCGCTGCCGTCCCGGCGACTTCTTAGGACGCGCAGCGGGCTGCGGGACTCAGCTGGACCGATCGGGGTAGCTGTGGTGGATGCCGTCGACGAACTCCGAAGAGGCCGTGAGTCCTACGCGAGGCGGGCATGGATGGACGCCTTCAAGTCGCTCTCCCTCGCGGACCAGACGACCCGGCTCGGAGGGGAGGAACTCGAGTTGCTCGCGACGTCGGCCTTCATGATCGGCCGCGACGACGACTTCCTGGGCTATCTGGAGCGTGCCTATCACGCCTACCTGGACGTCGGGAAAGCGATGCGCGCCGTACGTTGCGCGTTTTGGGTGGGCATCAATCTCGCGTTGCGAGGAGAGACGAGCCGCGCGACCGGCTGGCTCGGGCGCGCCCAGCGCCTCGTCGAGCGTGAGGAGAGCGACTGCGTCGAGCGGGGCTATTTGCTTCTGCCGGGCATGTTGCGGCATGAGGCAAGCGGTAACTGGGAGGCCGCGTACGCCGCAGCAGCAGACGCTGCCGAGATCGGCGAGCGATTCGGCGATGCGGACCTGTTCGCCCTCGCCGTAAACGAGCAAGGACTCATTCTGATCAACAAGGGGCGGGTCGAGGAAGGTCTCGGGCTGTTGGACGAGGCTATGGTCGCGGTGACCGCGGGGGAGCTGTCGCCTATTGTCACAGGCATAGTCTATTGCAGCGTGATCTCGGGCTGTCAGGAGGTGTATGCGCTGGGCCGCGCCCAGGAATGGACTGCCGCCCTGACGCGATGGTGCGAGGAGCAACCCGAGATGGTGGCCTTCGGCGGCCAGTGTCTGGTGCATCGCGCCGAGATCATGGAGCTGCACGGTGCCTGGCGGGATGCGCTTGTCGAGGCGAGGTGGGCTCGCAAGCGTTGCGAGCAGGGGAAGAACCTGAGGGCCACCGCCCAGGCCTTCTACCGGCAAGGAGAGGTCCATCGCCTGCGGGGAGAGCACGCGGCCGCCGAGGAGGCGTACAGGCACGCGAGTCGATACGGGTGGGAACCTCAGCCTGGTCTTGCCCTGTTGTGGCTTTCCGAAGGGAAGGGCGACGCTGCGGTCGCCGCGCTACGCCGGGCTCTGGGCGAGACCACCAAGCCCCTCAAGCGCGCGAGGCTGCTGCCCGCCTACATCGAGGTGATGCTTGCCATCGGCGATGTCGAGGAGGCGCGCGACGTATGCCGCGAACTCGAGGAGATCTCGGCTCGCTACGAGAGCGGCATGCTGGATGCGATGGTTGCGCACGCCAAGGGAGCGATCCACCTGACCGAGGGCGACGCAAGGGCCTCCCTGCTCGCGCTGCGTCGGGCTTGGCAGTTGTGGCAAGAACTGGAGGTGCCGTACGAGGCCGCACGCGTGCGTGTGCTCCTTGGGCTTGCCTGCCACGACCTCGGCGACTACGACACGGCCGTGTTGGAACTCGAAGCCGCCCGTAGCACCTTCTCGGAGCTAGGAGCACTGCCGGATCTCGCCCGCGTCGACTCGCTCACCAGGGGCGCTCCGTCCGTCGATGCTCATGGGCTGACGCCGCGCGAGCTGCAGGTGCTGCGCCTGGTGGCCGCCGGCGAGACCAACAAGGCCATCGCCGCCGAGCTGGTTCTCAGCGAGAGGACGGTCGACAGGCACGTGAGCAACATCTTCGCCAAGCTCGGAGTGTCCTCGCGCACCGCGGCCACGGCCTACGCATACAAACACCAGCTCCTCTGAGCACACTCCCATGGGTGGAATTACCCACGCCGCCACGCTGCGGAAGTTGGGTACTTCCTCGGATGCGTCGCCTCCCCTCCTGCTCGTATCTTGTGATCGCATAGAGACGAGCGAGGAGCAAGATGATGGTCACGCTAGACGCACACGGTCCCCAACTTCTTCCATCGGAGATAGCCTTGCGGGAGGCCGTTCCCGTTCTGTACCGTCTCGTTGGGGATCCCGACTTTCTGGACTCACACGTTCTGCCACATTTGGAGGAAGCGGGAAGGGCCGAGGAGTGGTACGTAGCCTATCACCGCGACGACGTCCCCTACTCGCTGCAGGTCTTCGCCTGGCCTCCGGGGACGAGGACGCGTATCCACGACCATTCCTCCTGGGGGGCCTTCTGTTGCGTCGTTGGCTCCATCCTGGAAGAACGCTACGAGCGCGTAGACGACGGCTCGCTGCCAGACTATGCCCGCTTGAAGAAGCTCTGGCGGCTCGCGTGGAGAAAGGAAGATGGAATCTCAACTGTGCTGCCGTATGAAAGGGGCATTCACCGGGTTGGTAACCCGGAGGGAGAACCAGCGATCTCGTTGCATCTCTACGGTCCGCGTCTTGGGGAGATAGACGGGCGGGATTACGATCCTTCCAAGAACTACGTCTGCGACCGACCGGAGGAGCGATGAGATCCAAGACACATAAGCATGCCGGAGAAGCCGGGACGGCTATATCACGCCGGACAATATTCCGTGGAGAAGCAGCCCGATGACCCCTGCCACACCCGGCGAAGATCTTGGCTTCCTTACCCAACATCGGATTTTCGCCTGTCTTACTGGAGATTGCGGGTTACAGGAGATCACAAGAGAGACGAAGATAGTTAGTAAGGAGGAGAAGATGTATACAAAGAGTGACGTTGGAGAGCGCGACCGACAGACCGCCCACTCGGAGCACTTTGAGACGGTGATCATCGGTGGTGGGCAGGCCGGGCTCTCGGTCGGGTATCATCTCGCGAAGCGGCATCGGAAGTTCGTGATCCTGGAGGCCAACGAGCGCATCGGGGACTCCTGGCGAAAGCGCTGGGACTCGCTCAAGCTGTTCACCCCGGCCCGCTACGACGGGCTTGCGGGCTGGCCCTTCCCTGCGCCCGATTGGTCGTTCCCGACAAAGGACGAGATGGCCGACTACCTTGAGGCCTACGCGGCGCACTTCGAGCTGCCGGTGCGAACGGGCGTCAGGGTGGAGAAGCTCTCCAGGAACGCGGGTCGATTCGTGGTCGAGGCAGGCGGGGATCTCTTCGAGGCTGACAACGTGGTTGTGGCTATGGCGGATTTCCAACGCCCCAGGGTGCCTGCGTTCGCAGGGGAGCTCGATCCTGCTATCGTACAGCTCCATTCCTGCAACTACCGTAATCCCTCGCAGTTGCGGGAAGGGGGCGTCCTTATCG
>CADDZK010000047.1 GCA_902812425.1 Actinomycetota bacterium | reverse complement strand
ATTGCACCGAAGAAGGGCTGGTGCCCAGGGCGCTGGCGATCCAATCGTCGCTGCGGTCCTCGTCCACCCAACGGCGGATATCATCTATGAACTTTCTGAGCGAAACCCTCTGATTTATTCCCACGCGTGCCACCGCCTTCTATTTAATTGTTCTGGGTACTAGCGTACAGACGAGGCGGGCAATTTTCCAGTATCTACGAACCTCTGGTGTAGACTTAGACTGTGGATACGATCCTCGACATAGGCGTCGGAATCCTGCGCCTCATACCCCTGATCCTGGCGTTCTACGTCCCCGCGCTACTCGGGATGGCCACGTGGAGCGAGCGGGGCGAAGGATACAGGGTGAAGGCCGTGCTGTGGTTCGTTATCGGTTTCGGCGCGATAGTCGCCGTGCACCTCCTGCTGCGCAGCGTCTCTGCGGTACAGGTGGCCGAGGTGATCGGGCTCTCTGCCGTCGAGATGGCTATCGCCCTAGTCCTGGCGCGGCTTACGGTCTACCGACTCGCCGACTAGCCTACTCCGGCCACCGCCAGCGCGTAACGGACGACCTCCCTCTGCCCATCGTCCATCAGCGAGGCCGTCTCAGTGGCCGCGAGCCTGTAAAGTCTCAGCGCCGCCGTACATGTCTCTTCGAACGGCTCTCCGTCCAGGCCCAGTGCCGTCGACTGCGCACGCCGCCACTCCTCCCCCACTGCGTCCGAGACGAGGTCCCACAGAAGGTTCTCCGAGCCGTAGAGGATGCGGCGGTGGACGGCGAGGACGGGCGCCAGGTGCACGGCGAGCAGCGAGCGCTGCACGGCGGCCGTCGAGAGGTTCCCGTTACGGAGCGACGTGATGAGCTTGTGGACCTCCTCGGCGTAGCCTGTGATCCGCTCCGCCACCCAGGCGTCGCAGCGCCGCTCCAGCGGACCCCAGCTCCACTCCTTCGCCTCCCTGGCGAGCGAAGCGGCAAATCCTTCCGGATCGTGGAGGATTACAGCCCCTCGCCAGCCAGGTACGACGGTACACACCGCTTCGGGCAGCGCGAAGGCCCTTCGGTGCTCTTCGAAGGACTTCGAACTCGTCGAGACGAGCAGGCCGCCACGCCGCTGCAGGTTCCAGGAGTAAGACTGCGGGCCGACGGCGAGGATGTCGAGGTCCGATTCGGGACCGGCGTCTCCGCGGGCGCGGCTGCCGACGAGGGCCGTCGCACGCGCTCCGGCTTCGACGAGTTCTTCGGTCACCTGCTGCGCGATGGAGCGTGCGCGTTCTGGGGCCACGGATTAGAGGCGGGGTCAGGCGCCGTTCAGGACGCTCCTGACCTCTTGCTTGTCCGAGTTCAGGGCGTAGAAGGTCATATCGGCCTTCGCCTCTTTGTACGGCCTCTGGCGGATCTTGTTCAGGTAATCCGCGTCGAGCATGGCCGTTATGACCTCTCCGATCTCCTCGCGCGAGAGCTCCAGCTCGCCGCGCTCGTCCAGCTCGCGGATGCTGGAGAAGATCTCCACGAAGGTGGCCGGCTGCTCCAGCGAAGCGACGCTCGTGCAGACCGTCTTGAGCTCGTAGGGCGTGAGGTCTTCGAGGAGGTCGAAGCCGGGTTTCGGCTCGGGCTCCTGCTCCTCTCGTGCGGGCCTGCCGTTGCTTCGGGACCGGCTCTGGGGCTCCTCGGCTGCGAGGTCAGCCTCCTGCAGGTCGGGGACCTCCTCATCCGGCAGATAGACCTGGAGCTCGAGGTCCTGGTCCACCGTGTTCACCAGGCCGCGGCGCTCCGCTTCTACTACGAAGTCCTTGAACTTCTTGAAGCCCGCGTTGCGCTCGTCGAAAGAGCCTAGCTGCACGATCATCTGCTGCTTCACCTGCCCGAGGACACGCGTCTTGCCGCCCCGCTTCAGCGTCTCGACTGCCCTGACGAGCTCCTGATAGGGGTCTGCGGCCTCCCTCTTCGATTCCTTATCCTGGGCGCGGGCCGCGCGGTCTTCCTCCAGAAGCGAGGCGTAGGAGATAAAGTGGTCGGCGGATTCGATCAGGTGGTACGACGTCGCCTCGGAGACCCCGATCACGACGACGTTCTTGCCCTTGCTCCTTAGCAGGCTCACGAGCGGGATGAAGTCCCCGTCGCCCGTGACGAGCACGTAGGTGTCTACCTGCGGGTGGTTGTGCAGAAAGTCCGAGCACTCCACGGCGAGCATAACGTCTATGGAGTTGGTGCGGCGCTTCTGAGACTTGCCGCCCGGGAAGTAGCGGGCCGAGATGTAGCGCGGCGAGATGCCGTTCGAATACAGGGTCGGCGGGGCCTGGCGGAAGTCTCCGTCGGTCCAGTCCGCGTAGGCCGTCGCCGAGACGATGCGCCCGTACTCGCGGGCTTTTTCGAGGATCGCCGATACGTTCGGCTTCGATTTGTACTCCGTGACCGTGGAGATGTAGATGTTCTCCCAGTCGATGAATATTGCCAGATCTTCAGGCATGGGTAGTTTTCCTTACGTAGAGGAGAGGCCCGGATCTCCGGGCCTCTGTTGGTCTTTTATACACTGTAGCGGTCGTGGATCCTGACCACGGTCTGGGAGAGGGTCTCCTCGTCGAGGACCGCCTCGATCCAGAGTAGTTGCTCCCCGACCTCGAAGCCCTCGGGCAACTCGAAGGCCGCGACTATCGTCACCGGCTCCTCCGTCCCGTCGAGGTAGACGGAGTACTCGGCCGACTCCATCAGAACCTCGCCGTCCTCGTCGGTGACGAGGATGCGCGCCTTGCGCTCCTTGTCCGAGGCGTGTTCGCAGCCCTCGAACTTAGTGTAGACGACGAACGAGGTCTCGCCGTTGCCGCTGGGCCGGATCTCGTCGAGCACCCCGAAGAGCGTGAGCCGATCCTCGTACTCGGTGCAGCTCTCGGCGAGCACGAGGGCCGTGCACTCGACGACGCCTTCGCACTCGCTAGGCACCAGGCACCGTCCCGTTCCCGTCCGCTTCAGGGAGCCCCGCGGTCGAGGTACCGGTCTGCTCCTCGCCGGAGATCTCATCGAGCGCGAGCTCGTCCGTGGCGCCGTCGGCGTCGGTGGAGCGCGAGGAAATGACCTTGGCAATGGCGCTTACGGAGTCGCCGCTCCTCAGGTTCATCACCCGCACGCCCTGCGCCGCGCGGCCCTGCCGCGAGACGGAGTCTGCGTCTATGCGGATGGTCGTCCCGAAGTTGGAGACGATCATGAGCTCGTGCAGCCCGGGACGGACGACCCGCACGCCTGCGAGCTTGCCGCGTTCCCCGTCGGTCTTCATCGCGATCACACCCTGCCCGCCGCGTCCCTGCGCCCTGAAATGCGAGAGGGCCGTGCGCTTGCCGAAGCCGCGCTCGGTGAGTATGAACAGGTCGGCCGCGTCGTCCGAGACAACGTCCATAGACAGAACGATATCGTCCTTGCCTAACGTGATGCCCTTGACCCCGCCCGTCGCCCGGCCCATCGGACGGGCCTCGCTCTGGGAGAAGCGGATGCCCTTCCCGTTGCGGCTCACGATGACGACCTCGTCGCCCTCCGAGGCGTAGCGGACGGAGATAAGCTCGTCGTCGTCGGCGAGGTTGATCGCGATGATCCCCTCGTTCTTCAAGGGGGTGTTGTACTCGAGGAACTTCGTCTTCTTGACGATGCCGTTCTTCGTCGCGAAGAGCAGGTACTCGGCCTCCTTGAATTCCTTGGTCGCGAGCACGGAAGCGATGTGCTCGCCCTGCGCGAGCGGAAGCAAGTTGGCGATGTGGCGCCCCTTCGCGGTGCGGCCCATGCGCGGGAGCTGGTGGACCTTGAGACGGTACACTTTGCCCTTGTTGGTGAAGAAGAGCATGTAGTGGTGCGTCGTCGTGATGAAGAGGTGGTCGATGTAGTCGCCCTCTTTGAGCTCCATACCCGAGACGCCGACCCCCCCGCGGCCCTGCTTGCGGAAGGAGTTGACGGGGACGCTCTTAAGGTAGCCGCCGTTGGAGATGGAGATCACCATCTCCTCCTCAGCTATGAGGTCCTCTATCTCGAAGTCGACGCCCTCCTCGGCGGTGATGGCCGTGCGCCTCTCATCCGCGTAGGCGGCCCTGACCTCGCCGAGCTCCTCCTTCACGATCCCGTACACCTTGGACTCGTCGGCGAGTACGCTCTCCAGGTATTCGATCTTCTCGACGAGGTCCCTGTGCTCCTGTTCGACCTTCTGGCGTTCCATCGCGGTGAGCCTCTGGAGGCGTAGGTCCAATATCGCCTGCGCCTGGCGCTCGGAGAGCTTGAACTCCTTCATCAGGTTCTTGCGCGCCGTCTCGACGCTGCGCGAGCGGCGGATCGTCGCGACGACCTCGTCGAGGTTGGAGAGAGCGATCAGAAGTCCTTCGAGGATGTGCGCCCGCGCTTTCGCCCGCTCCAGCTCGTAGCGGGTCCTGCGCGTTACGACCTCGAACTGGTGGGCGACGTAGTGCTTGAGAGCCTGGCGGTAGGAGAGGGTCCTCGGCACACCGTCCACGAGCGCAACCAGGTTCACGCCGAAGCTCTGCTGCATCTGGGTGTGCTTGTAGAGGTTGTTGAGGACGACCTTCGGAACGGCCTCGCGCTTGAGCTCGATCACTATGCGCATACCGTTGCGGTCAGACTCGTCGCGTAGATCTGAGATATCGGAGAGCTTGCGGTCCTTGACGAGCTCCGCGATCTTCTGCAACAGGTAACTCTTGTTGACCTGGTAGGGGATCTCCGTAACGACTATCTGGGTCCTGTTACCCTTGATCTGCTCGGTGTGCGCCTTGGCCTGTACGCGCACGGAGCCGCGCCCGGTCTGGATAGCGTCGCGGATGCCGCGCAGGCCGACGATCACACCCCCGGTCGGGAAATCGGGGCCCTTGATGTGCTTCGCTATCTCGTCGTCGTCGAGGTCGGGGTCGTCGATGAGGGCCACGGTCGCGTCGATGACCTCGCCGAGGTTATGCGGTGGGATCTTGGTCGCCATCCCGACGGCGATGCCGTCCGAGCCGTTGACGAGCAAATTTGGGAACCTCGCCGGCAAGACCTCGGGCTGGCGCTGGCTCTCGTCGAAGTTCGGGACGAAGTCTACGGTGTCCGAGCCGATGTCCCTGAGCATCTCGGTCGCGATCCGCATGAGACGCGCCTCGGTATAGCGCATCGCCGCCGGCGGATCTCCATCCACACTACCGAAATTCCCCTGGCCGTCGACGAGCGGGTAGCGCATCGAGAAGTCCTGCGCGAGCCTGGTCAGCGTGTCGTAGACCGCAGAGTCGCCGTGCGGGTGGTACTTACCGATAACCTCGCCGACGACCGTCGCGCTCTTGCGGTAAGGCCTGTTCGGCTGTAGGCCCAGATCGTGCATCGCGTAGAGCACGCGCCTGTGGACCGGCTTCAGGCCGTCCCTTGCGTCAGGCAGGGCGCGAGAGACGATCACGCTCATTGCGTACGAGAGGAACGAGTCCTTTATCTCATCTTCTATGGAGTGGGGACGTATGTTCCCCGAGAAAGTATCAAGCATCCAGGTTCTTCACCTCTCTGGCGTTCTCCTCGATAAAGGCTTTGCGTGGCTCGACCTTGTCGCCCATGAGCGCCGTGAACAGTTCGTCGGCGACCGCGGCGGACTCGACCGTGACCTGCAAGAGCGTCCTGTTCTGCGGGTCCATCGTCGTCTCCCAGAGCTGGTTCGGGTTCATCTCCCCGAGGCCCTTGAAGCGGCCGATGTTGACGTTGCCGTTGGCGTTCAATCGCGTCAGGGTCTCTTGCAATTCCCTATCGTTGTAGACGTAGTAGTCCTTGCGGTGGTGCGTGATCTTGTACAGCGGAGGCTGCGCGATGTAGACGTAGCCGGCCTCGATCAGCTCGGGCATGTTCCTGAACAGGAAGGTAAGGACCAGCGTCCTGATGTGGCTCCCGTCGACGTCTGCGTCGGTCATGATCACGATCTTGTTGTAGCGAGCCTGATCGATATCGAAGGTCTCCCCCACACCGGCGCCTATGGCGGAGATCATGGCCTGTATCTCGACGTTTGAGAGGACCTTGTTCATGTTGGCCTTCTCGACGTTGAGGATCTTGCCCCGCAAGGGCAAAATTGCTTGGAAGTTGCGCTCCCTCCCCTGCTTGGCGCTGCCGCCAGCCGAGTCTCCCTCGACGATGTACAGCTCGCTCCTGGCAGGGTCCTTGGAAGAACAATCTGCGAGCTTGCCAGGAAGCGTCGAGCTCTCCAGATAGCCCTTGCGGATCTTCTCCCTCACCGTCCTCGCGGCGAGCCGCGCCCGCGCGGCCTGCAGCGCCTTGTTGACGATGGCCTTGGCCTCACCGGGACGCTCCTCCAGAAACTCCGCCAGATAACGGTTGGTGGCGCTCTCTACGAGGCCCTTGACCTCCGTGTTCCCGAGCTTGGTCTTCGTCTGCCCCTCGAACTGCGGCTCCTGCAGCTTCACCGAGATGACGGCCGCCAGGCCTTCGCGGATATCGTCTCCGGTGAGGTTCTCCTCCTTCTCCTTCAGAAGTCCCTTCTGGCGGGCGTAGGCGTTGATCGTACGCGAGAGAGCAGACCTGAAGCCTGACAGGTGCGCCCCGCCCTCGTGCGTGTTGATGTTGTTGGCGAACGTGAAGACGGAGTCCTGAAAGCCGCTGTTCCACTGCATAGCGACCTCTACTTCGCCGGCCTCCTCCTCGCGCTCAAGGTAGAAGATCGTCTTGTGGACGGGGTCCTTCGCCTCGTTGATGTGCTCCACGAAGTCCCTGATGCCGCCCTCGTACTGGAACGTGACGTCCCTGTCCTCTTCACGCTCGTCGACGAGCCGGATCTTCAAGCCCTTGTTCAGGAAGGCCCACTCGCGGAACCAGCGGCTCAGGGTGTCGAAAGAGAAGTCCTGGGTCTCCGTGAAGACCTCGGGGTCTGGCAAAAAGCTTACGGTGGTCCCCGTCCCCTCGCCCTTCTTGAGCTTGCGGTCCTTCGTGAGATCGCTCTTCGGGAAGCCGCGCTCGTAGCGCTGGCTCCACACGTGGCCGTCGCGCCTGACCTCCAGCTCCAGCCACTCGGAGAGCGCGTTCACCACGGAGGCGCCGACACCGTGCAGTCCGCCCGAGACCTTGTAGCCCTCCCCGCCGAACTTCCCGCCGGCGTGAAGGGTCGTCATGATGATCTCGGCGGCGGGCCTGCCATACTTCGCCATCGTGCCTACCGGCATACCGCGCCCGTCATCTGTGACCGTGACGGAGTTGTCCTGGTGGATGGTGACGAGTATCTCCGTACAGTACCCGGCGAGCGCCTCGTCTATGGAGTTGTCGATGATCTCGCGGACGAGGTGGTGAAGACCCCTCGGCCCCGTCGAGCCGATGTACATCCCGGGCCGCCGCTTGACGGCTTCAAGGCCTTCTAGGACCTGGATCGAACTTGCATCGTACGCGCTCGTAGCATTCTTGGATACAGGGTTAGCCGCCAAAGAACCGGGCCCTCCTCTTGACTAGACCGGCGCCTTCGCCGGAGACGTTCTTCTTATCGTAACTTTGCACCCGTAGATTGTAACACATCCCCCGCGCTTTCCCAACGCCCCTCGGGCGCTTTTGTGGCTTAAATAAGCCGCTTTTGCGGGTTCGTCCTACTTCCTGACACCATCCGTTGCGGTCTCGAGGATGGAACCACCAGATATACGTATGATACGGGTTCTTCTGAGAACTTCATCGTCGAAATACTCGAGGTTGGTCGTCGAGATGACGGCCTGGGTACTCTCCAGGAAGTACCCTGCCAGGTACTCCCTCCTGCGCTCATCGAGCTCGCTCATCACGTCGTCGAAGAGCAGGATCGGGTCCTCCCCCACAGCCTCCCTCACGTAGTCCCTCGCCGCGAACTTCAAGGCGAGGGTCGCGAGCCTCTGTTGTCCCTGCGACCCGAAGGTCGTCAGGTTGACCCCGCCGAGCAGGACCTCGAAGTCGTCCCTGTGTGGTCCCACGGAGGTCGTGCCGCGCTCGACGTCGGCGCTGTGCGCCTCTCTGAGCGCCTCGGAGTACTCTTCGAGGGTCGCACTATACCCGTAGCGTATCGCGGCCTTCTCGGGGCCATATAGGGTCCTTAGAGAGTCTTTGAAATGTTCCTCGAGGACCGGCAGAGCCGCCTCGCGCCCTGCGAGGACGGTTTTTCCGAGGTCGACGACCTTCCTGTCCCACGTCGCGAGCGTCCTCCCGGAGGAGAAGCCGTCCCTGATACGCCTGAGGAGCTGGTTGCGCTGCGCCACGGCCTTGGCGTACTCGAGGGCGGCGCGGGCGTAGGCGGGGCGCAGTGAGGAGAGCAACGCGTCGAGGAACTCTCTGCGGTCCGAAGGCGCGCCCTTCACGACCCTGATGTCGTCGGGGAAGAACGTGACGACGCGGGCCCCTGCGCCGCCGGCGGCGTACTCCGTGAGGGAAGTGGCCGAAGCGCCGTCCACGGTGATGCGTTTTTTCTGCCCAGGGGCGTAGCCGATGGCGACACTGCGTTCGTCCGTGGAGCCGTCGAGGGCGACGCGGGCCTCCGTGCGGGTGAAGTCTGCGCCCCACCGGACGACCTCGTTCTCCTTCGGGGTGCGGGGCGAGGAGCCCGTTACGTTGAAGGCGATAG
Organism: Actinomycetota bacterium; assembly: GCA_902812425.1. GTDB lineage: Bacteria > Actinomycetota > Rubrobacteria > Rubrobacterales > Rubrobacteraceae > Rubrobacter_D. Next base: position 7,543 of record CADDZK010000047.1, on the reverse strand, counting down.
CCTCGAGCAGGTTAGTCTTCCCCTGGGCGTTCTCCCCCACGACGATGTTCAGGCCGGGGGCGAGCAGGGCCGTGGCGTCGACGTAGTTGCGGAAGTTCACCAGGCGCAGGGCCCGCAGGTAGGCGCTCAACCGATCTCCAACCGCTCGTCCCCCACCTCGACCACGTCGCCCGCTTCGAGCTTGCGGCCGCGGCGCGTCTCGATCTCGCCGTTCACGCTGACCTCTCCGGCCTGGATCAGGACCTTCGCCTCGCCCCCACTCCCCACCAGGTCAGCCGCCTTTAGTGCCTGGCCTAACGTCGTGCCGGGTGGGATCCGCAAAGCACTCAGTCCGTCAGCTGCGGGACGGGTCGCGCATAGGCATGATCAGGTACAGGAAGTCAGGCTCTTCGCCGTTCGCCTCGGGCACGATGAGCCCGGGCTTGAGGGGCTCGTTGAGCTTGAAGACGACGTTCTCAGAATCTATGGCGGAGACGCCGTCGAGGAGGTAGCTCGGGTTGAAGGAGATCAAGAACTCGTCCTCGCTCGATGCGGAGAGCCGCTCGTGCGCGTCTCCGACCTCGCCGTTTCGCACGATCACCTCGACTGAACCCTCTGAGAAGGAGAGGCTCACCGGGATCGGTGGCGTCTGGCGGGCCGCGAAGAGGTTGACCCTCCTCAGGGTCTCGATCAACTTCTCCCGCGAGACGGAGATCTCCCGCTCGAAGTCGCTCGGCAGGAGCCGCCTGTACTCGGGGAAGTTGCCGTCGATGAGCCGCGTGCCGAAGACGACGTCCCCGATCCTGAACAGCGCCTGGTTCTCGGAGAGCGCCACCTCGACGTCGTCCTCATCCGAGGCGGAGAAGATCCTGGAGACCTCCTGCATCGCCCGCGCAGGTATGATCGCCTCCCTCGCTCCCTCGAATGGCGTCGTCGCGAGCTCCGTCTCTTTGATGCTGAGACGATAGGAGTCCGTCGTGACCATCCGCACCCGCGAGTCCTCGAAGCTGATCAGGATCCCCGTCAACACCGGCCTCGTCTCGTCCCGCGAGTACGACCGCGACACTTTCTCCACGGTCTCGACGAGCGACTCCCCGGGCATCCTGAAGGTCCCCTCCTCCGGAAACACGGGGAGCTGCGGATAGTCGTCGGCCGCATAGGCCCTGATGCGGTACTCGTTCTCCCCTTCGACGAGCCTGACCGTTCCCTCCGACTCGTCGTGCTCGAGGGTAAATTGCCCCGTCGGCAGCGACCGCACGATGTCGTTGAAGATGCGCGCCGGTATGACCACGCGCCCGTCCCCCTCGACCTCAGCCGGCGAGGACGTCTGGATCGAGATCTCCATGTCCGTCGCTGACAACTTCAGCGCCTCCCCCCCAGCCTCCAGGAGTATCCCCCCGAGTAACTGGATGGTGGACCTCGCAGATACCCCGCGCGAGACTAGCTGTAGTCTCCTGCCAAACGTCTCCGTGCTACAAACAGCCCTCATGCAGCCTCCCTTCTCACCTTATTATTACTATCTAAACCATATATTTATTAGAATAATAATAATAATAAGGCCTGTGGATATGTGTATAACTCCAAAGATCTGCCTTACCTAAGCCAAAAGGCCGCCCTCGCGCCTGTGGACAAAAATGTGGATAACTAGCCTTTTGCTGTGGACAAATTGTGGATAAGTAGCGAGTTATCCACAGGATAGAGTTATCCACAATTCTATCCACAGGTTTATCCACAGGTTTTACCCCTCTTATCCACAGGTTTATCCACAGGCGACTCTCCGATCGAACGTTACAAACGACCTACATCCCTTCCTCGTCGCCGATTTTATCCACAGTCTGGAAGACTTATCCACAAAAAGTGTGGATAACCGCTTCGGGCTGTGGAAACTTTCTGGCGACTTATCCACAGGCTGGCGTCGGGTTGTGGAAGGGATGTGGATAGAATACGAATTCAATGCATTTTTCGTGTTACAATCTCCTCGCCCTGGGGGAGGGGGATAAAGGCTATCTCTTGCTTTTGACCTGTTGGGTGATCTCGTGTATCTGGGAGAAGACGTCGCGATCGCTGTTTATCAGGTTGGATATCTTCGCCGTGGCGTGCATAACTGTGGAATGATCGCGGCCTCCGAAGGCCTTCCCTATCTTGGGGAGTGACTCGTCGGTGAGCTCACGGGAGAGGTACATGGCGACCTGACGGGGGTAGGCGAACCCTTTGGAGCGGCTCTGTCCGACGAGGTCGGCCTTGGCGATACCGAAGTAGCGGCAGACTTCGTGCTGGATCAGCTCTATCGGGATCTCGCGGTAGGCCTGATCCGGGAGGATGTCCCTCAAGACTTCTTCTGCGAGGTCCGCGCTGACCTGCCGGCCGTAGAGCGAGGCGTAGGCCAGGATACGCACCAGTGCCCCTTCGAGCTCCCGGATGTTCGTCGAGACCTTCGAGGCTATAAAGGTAAGCACGTCGTCGTCGACTTCGAGGCGGTCCATGAGCGCCTTCTTGCGCAGGATGGCGATCCTCGTCTCCAGGTCGGGAGGCTGGATGTCCGTCACGAGCCCCCACTCGAAGCGGCTGACCAGCCGGTTCTCGAGCGTCTGGATGTACTTCGGGTGCCTGTCGGAGGCTATGACGATCTGCTTGTTCTCCTCGTAGAGCGCGTTGAAGGTGTGGAAGAAGGCCTCCTGGGTCTCGACCTTGTTCTCGAGGAACTGGATGTCGTCGACCAGGAGCACATCGTTCTCCCTGTAGCGCTTCTGGAACTCAAGGGGTGCGTTGTCGCGCATCGAGTTTATAAAGTCGTTCGTAAACTGCTCGCAGGTGACGTACCGGATCCTCATGCTCGGGTCCTGATCTTCTACGTAGTGGCCCACGGCACGCAAGAGGTGGGTCTTCCCGAGGCCCACGCCGCCGTAGATGAAGAGCGGGTTGTAGACGAGGCCGGGGGTCTCGGCCACGGCGAGCGTCGCAGCGTGGGCGAACCTGTTCCCCGCTCCGATGACGAACGTGTCGAACGTGTACTTGGCCCTGAACGACCTCGGCGTGCGTGCGTTCAGAACCGACTCGGCACCCTCGGCGGCCGTGCCGTTTCCGGCGGTGTGGTTTCCAGGGCCCGCGACGCTGACCACCAGGGAGGTCTCCTGGCCTACCACGTCGTCGAGCACCTCCTCGAGGAGCGGCCTGAAGCGGCTCTCGATGTACTCCTTGGCGAACGTGTTCGGGACGGAGATCTCCAGCTGGTCCTCGTGAAGTTCTACGGGGTGTATGCCTTCGAACCAGACCCGAAGCGAGGAGACGTCGATATGTTCTGAGGCCCGATCCAGTACCTCGATCCAGACCTGTTCCGCATTACCAGCCACGGTTACCTGACCCAGGTGTTGATGATAGCCTCGACAAGGTCCCTACCCAGCGGGGAGATGAGGCGCTTACCAGACTCATCGGCCATGACCAGTCCATGCTCTTCGAGGACCGAGAGGTCCCTGTAGGCCGTGCTCACGCTTATCTCGAGCCGGTCCGCCACGGTCGAGGGACCGACCTCACCGCACTCGAGCACCGTGATGAGCACCTTCTGTTGCCTCTCGGAGATGTTCATCCTGGGCACCCCGTCAGGATATCTCCTCTGCGGAGGCGGAGCAGAAGGCCTCTCTTCCTCGACGACCGATTCGTCACCGATCACCGAGATGGTGACCACGGTACCACCACCTATGTTGTCTTCGAGGGTGACGGTACCGCCAACCTTCTCAGCCGCCGCGCGGGCGATGCCGAGGCCCGCTCCGACACCGCGTATCTCTCCCAAAGCCTCCGGAGCGGCGCCGCCGAAACCGAACTCCATCGCCCTGCTCTTGTTCTCGACCCCGGGTCCCTTGTCCGAGACGCGCACGACGTTGCCGTCATCGAGAATGGAGATGACCGCCCCGCGGTAGCCAGCGTGTATGAGGTTCTCCACTACCTCACGAATAGCTTCCTCGGGAACCCCGCCCCCCGCCTCCCTCACCTTCTCAGACACCAACCTGGTGAACTTCCGGGTCGCGGACCCCGGGTTCGCCGCCGAAACCTCGGTTATCTCCGGCTCACCGCCCCTGGGATAGACCGCTATGCGAACGCCTACGCCCGCCTGATCCGTCTCCCCTAGTGTCCGCTGTGCGTGCATCATCCCCAGAAAGGAATTTAGCGCACCCCTCACCATAGCGCTATAGCTCACAGATATAAAACCCGAATTTGCAGCTGATTAACGTAGTTATCCACATAGTTATCCACAGCATGTGGATAACTACGGAGAACTCCTTGCTACGAGAGAGCGCAGCGGACGGTTTGGGTGCGCTGTGCGCCCCTGAGTAGATCGGGACATGCATACACGGCATGCCTGTTAAACGCCGTTTTGCAGCATTTTTCTACGTGTGAGATCGATGGTTGTGTTGAACGAGAGGGTAGTCTTTCGTCTACGATTGCTGGATGGTGCTGCTGGCTTCGGATATACTCTCATGGATCGTTTGGATACTTCGGAGTGCCTGTAGAGGAGTTCAATGAAGCGTACCTATCAGCCTAATCGTCGTAAGAGAGCCAAAACGCACGGCTTCCGCAAGCGCATGAGCTCGGTAGGCGGACGCAGGATCGTCGCTGCCCGCCGGCGCCGGGGCCGCAAGCGCCTGGCAGTTTGACCGTTGTCGCGGAGCAAGCGCACGCGCCTGACCGACTCGCCTGAGTTCGAGAGGGTCTACCGTCAGGGCACGGCCTACAGAGGCAGGCTCTTCTCCGTGCACGCCTTTCCTAACGAATACGGCACTCCCCGGCTGGGTCTCTCGGTCTCCCGCAAGGTCGGCAATGCGGTAACGCGCAACGCCGTGCGTCGCAGGCTCAGAGAGGTGTTCCATTCATGCATCCCCGAGATATCGGAGAGCTTGGATCTCGTGGTGTCGGCGAGACCGGCGGCGGGGGCGGCGACGTTCGAGGAGCTGAGAGAAGAGTTCAGCAAGTCGTTGGGGAAAGTCGGCTCTTCGACGCATCACCGATCGGTTTGACTGCGGACGATGTTTTTGAGAAAGGCGTGCATAGGGCTGATACAACTCTACCGGCGGTATCTCTCCCCCATGCTGCCGCCGTCTTGCAGATACACGCCGAGCTGCTCACTCTACACACTGCAGGCTATAGAGAAGTATGGTGTGATGAAAGGCGTATTCATGGGCACCCTGAGGGTGCTCCGTTGCCACCCGTTCGCCAGGGGAGGATTCGACCCGGTAAAATGAGAAAGATCCGATGGTCAACGGAATAGCAGACTTTTTTCAGAATCTCTTCGGCCCCATAGTAAATATTCTCGGTGGAGTGCTGCTGTACTTCCACCAGACGCTCGGCGCACCGTGGTGGCTTTCGATCGTGATGCTGACGGTGATAGTGCGTAGCCTCCTCTTCCCGCTGACGGTGAAACAGGTCAGAAGCATGCGCGCGATGCAGGACCTGAAACCACAGATGGACAGGGTCCGCGCCCAGTTCAGGGACAATCCCCAGCGGCAGCGCGAGGAGATGGCGAAGGTCTACCAGGAGCAGGGGGTGAACCCGCTCGGCGGGTGCCTGCCGATCGTGGTCCAGATGCCCGTATTTATCGGCATTTTCTACGTTATCCGGAAGTTCGGAGGCACACCGGGCCGGACGATGCCGGAATACGACAGCTTTACCCACGGTGGCATCCTGTGGTTCCAGGATCTGGCTCACGCAGACCCTTACTATATCCTGCCGATCATCTCCGCGGTTACCATGCTCGCGTCGACCGAGATCACCTCGAAGAACGTGGACCCCCAGCAGCGCTGGCTGATGCGGCTGCTTCCTGTGGGCTTTACGGCGTTCCTCCTCAATTTCCCCGCGGGCCTTTTTATGTACTGGATCACCTCGAACCTGGTAACCCTGGTCCAGAACTACGTGATCTACAACTACGGCCCAGGGAGGAAAACCGCAGGTGGCAGCAAGAACACCGATAGCGGGAAGAAGGTAGCCAGCGCGACGGCCAGGGGCCGGCAGGACCGGAATTCCAGTGTACCTACTGATGAAGACAGTGAAGAGGATGCTGCCCAGCGGGCCGCCAAGATCGCGAAGAGAAAGCGTAGAAAGAAGAAGAAATGACGGATGAGAGAGAGTTTTACGCCGCCACGGTTGACGAGGCCGTCGAGAAGGCCGCAGATGAATTGGACCTGTCCGTAGATGAAGTGCCCTACCGCGTGCTCGACGAAGGTAATACAGGTTTTCTGGGCATCGGAGCACGGGATGCCCGCATCGTCGTCGAGGTCGGGGAAACGCAAGAAGCCGCCGAAGAGGACGCGCCGCTAGCTGTCCCTTCAGAACCAGCGGAAGGGGCAGATCAGCCCGAGATCGAGCGTCCTGAAAGCATCGCAACCCCCGAGCGACCCGCTCTTTCGGAGGTTTACGGGAACGGGTCTTCAGAGTCCGAACAAAATGAAGCTCCCCAAGAGCTGCTTGACGAGATCAAGGAACTCGTGGACTCGATTCTGGTAGCGATGGGCTTCGAGGCCCGCATAGAGGTCTACGACGCGGGCGGGTTTATCGCCGCCGATGTAGCTCCAGATAACACCGCGCTGTTTATCGGGCAGAAAGGTGAGACGATTGATGCCCTCCAGTACCTGGTCAACGTAGCCGCCTTCAAGGAGCGGCCTTTCTTCAAGAGGGTGGTACTCGACGCCGAGGGATACCGCCAACGTCGCGTGGAGGCGATACAGGGCATGGCCCATAGAACAGCCCGCAGAGCCATCCGCGAGCGCCGTACTGTGGAGCTGCCCCCTATGAATTCCTCAGAACGCCGTGTCGTCCATCTCTTCCTCTCGGACAACCCCAAGGTTACGACCGAGAGCGAAGGAAGCGGCGATAACCGTAGGGTCAAGATCTCGCCCACCACATAAACGGACAGCGCTCGTTTCACGTGAAACGTGGACCACTCATGCCCTGCCAACACACGATTGACGACGAAAGTTTGCAAAAACAAACTTTCGTCGCCAGGCGATGTTTCACGTGAATCGCTCCTGTGCATTCTCTTAGCTTATTGGAGGCACAGGCGCTTGCGTGGGGCCTGTGTCTCGGAGTCGATCGGCAGGAGCGCTTGGTAGAGTTCGCGCGCCTTCTCGCTCGGTACGACAGAGCCAACGTCATCGGCACGAAGGATCTGAACAAGATCTTGCTCGACCATGTTCTGGACTCGTTAAGCTGCTTTTTGTATGAGCCCCTCTCTCATGCTAGGCGTCTGGCAGACGTGGGGAGTGGTGGAGGGCTTCCGGGTCTTCCGGTAAAGATCGTAATGCCTGGCCTCTATACGACCCTTGTCGAATCGACCGGTAAAAAGGCCAGATTCTTGCAATACGTGGTGGATGAGCTCGCGCTCGAGGGCACGCAGGTTGCGAATGCCAGGGCAGAGGACCTCGGCAGAATACAGGCTCATCGGGGCGCGTACGATATCGTGACGTCGAGAGCGGTAAGCCGTCTATCAGTAGTCGCGGAGTACTGCGTGCCGCTACTCAAGGTCGGTGGTCGTGCCATCGCCATGAAAGGAAGATTAGACCCAGACGAGCTTTCAGAG
>CADDZK010000046.1 GCA_902812425.1 Actinomycetota bacterium | reverse complement strand
ACATGGACGGCGTTCAGCTCGCCCGCTCCATAAACGCAGACCCCGAGCTCTCTCGAACTCGTCTGGTCCTCCTGACCCATATCCAACCCTATGGAGGTCAGGAGGACCAGACGAGTTCGAGAGAGCTCGGGGTCTGCGTTTATGGAGCGGGCGAGCTGAACGCCGTCCATGTCGGGCATCTGCATATCCAGGATGGCAAGGTCGAAGGGCTCGCCTTCCTCTCGTGCAGACGGTCGAGCATCCTTGCGCTCCACAGGATGAGGGAGGAGGTGATCAAGACGTTCGCGGCGATCATCAGCGCCACTCCTACGGTCATTCCGTAGAGGCCGGCCCGCTCCCCTTCGAGCCTCAACAACCCGAGCACGACGGGCACGATCACGGCCGCGGGCAGCAGGCGCCTGACGAGTAAGCTGCCCGTGCGACTTCGACCTGCCAAGCTCTCTACTCCCCTCTCTCATCCTGGAAATATACTAGACTGGCGATGTGCGTTTCTAGTTGCCTTCGGCCGGACCCGCTACCCCGACACACAGGAGGTCCTTGCGCGGTCTCCGGGGCCAGCGCGCTTAGTGGGTAGCGAGAACGATAGAGATCACATATCCGGCCGGACACGATGAAGAGGATGCTGCCCTGGCTCGCCATCGCCGCGGTGCTTCTAGGTACCGTCTACTAGCTCCGTAGCCAGGGACGCCTGTGGTCGTGTTCTTGTGGCTACGTGCTCCAGGGGTCGGAAGACCCCTGGAGCTCTGATAACTCCCAGCACCTTCTCGACCCTTACAGCCTCACGCACATGCTCCACGGCTTTGTCCTGTGCGGGCTGCTGGCCCTTGTAGCCGCGCGTCTCTCGCCGGTCTGGCGGCTCTGGCTAGCGGTCACGGTCGAGGCTGTGTGGGAGATAGTCGAGAACTCGGAGTTCGTTTTCCGGCGCTACCGCGCGCAGACGGCCGCGCTCGGCTACCACGGCGACACCATAATAAACTCGCTCGGTGACATCTTCGTCTGCGGGCTCGGGTTCGTACTCGCGCGCAACCTCGGGGTCCGCCGTACCCTCGCGCTCTTTCTCGCCACGGAGGTCACGCTCGTCTTCTGGATCAGGGACAGCCTGCTCCTGAACGTCCTGATGCTGATCTACCCGATAGACGCGATCAGGGACTGGCAGGCTGCGGGCCACTAGCTACGCTCACTCCCTGCAGGTCTGCCCCCCGTCCACGACCAGCTCCGTCCCCGTGATAAAAGAGGCCTCGTCACAGGCGAGGAAGGCGAAGGCGTTTGCGACCTCTTCGACCCGTCCGTACCTGTTTAGCGGGATCAGGGAGGTGTACTCCCTGATGGTCTCCTCGGACATCCCGCTCTCGATCTGCAACTCGGTGAGGATGAAGCCGGGACAGACGGAATTCACCCTGACGTTGTACGGCGCCAGCTCTATGGCCATGGTCTTGGTGAGCAGGATGACCCCCGCTTTGGAGGCGTTGTAGTGGGCCAGGCCCTCTTCTCCCAGGATTCCGTTCGTAGATCCCATGTTCACGATAGCACCCGAGCCCTGGTTCTTCATCTCCCTTGCAACGACCTGCGAGCACAGGAAGACGCCCTTCAGGTTGATCGCCAGGGTATCGTCCCAGTTCGTGTCCGTGATCTCCAGGAACGGCTCGAAGCGGGAGATCCCCGCGTTGTTGGCGAGTACGTCGATCCGTCCGAGTTCTTCTTTGGCCCGGCCGACCAGGTGCTCCACCGCCTCCCTGCTGGTGACATCCGCCACTTCGCGGTGAACCGTTCCCAAAGCCGCGAGTTCCTTCCTTGCGGCTTCGAGGCGCTCGGGCCCGAGGTCGCAGATCAAGACCTCTGCCCCTTCCCTGAGGAACTTCTCCGCGATAGCCTTGCCTATGCCCCTCCCCGCCCCTGTGACGACGGCGCATTTCCCTTCCAGGCGCACGTTCTCTCCTCTGTCAGTCCTCATGCCCTCTCGGGAACGGCGGCGATGCAGTCTATCTCCACCAGGAACCCGAGCAGGCTCGTGCCGACCGTAGTCCGCGCCGGGGGATCGTGGCTGAAGAACTCGGAGTACACCTCGTTGAACTGGGCGAAGCGCGTCAGGTCGGTGACGTAGGCGTTCACCTTCACGACGTCGTCGAGGCTAGAGCCTGCAGCCTCGAGGATCGTCTGCAGGTTCTTAAGGGTCTGGCGGACCTGGTCTTCGAAGGCGTCCGGCATGGCGCCCGTCTCGGGGTCGACGGGCCCCTGGCCCGAGACGAACACGAAACCGCCGGAGACCACGGCGTGCGAGTACGGACCCGCCGGTTTCGGCCCTTTCTCTGCGGTTATGGTCTCTCTCATGAAGTCCCTCCTTCTGTTCGACGCCGCGACTTCGTTAGCCGGCTAACAATCCTACTATTCCAGTTTCCCGCGGGCAGCGACCTTCAGACGCTCCGTACCACCTTCGCCATCTTTCAGGAAGACCTCGTTATGCAGGTTCACCGTACTACACACGTGGTTGGGGATGATCCTTATAGTGTCCCCAACCGCGAGGTCGTCCTCGCGACCTACGCGAAGCATCCCGTGCTCCTCGGTCAGCCTCTCCAGAACGGCCTCGGGGTGGCCCACGACGTGCCCGAAACCCTCAAGGTTCAGGGGCGCCGCGTTCGGCTGCACGTCGGTCGCGAAGGTCTTGCTCCCTCCGTCGATGATCGCCAGGTCCTCGCGGGGTCTGCTCACTACGGTGGCCACGACGCTCGCTGCGCACTCATCGAGCGAGCAGACCCCGAGGCGCGCCTGCATCCTGTCGTAGAAAACGTAGGTGCCTGGCCGGATCTCCGTTACCCCCTCCACCCCTCCTGCGTAAGGTGCCGTCGGCGTCGAGCCCAGGCTCACGTCTTCGACCTCTATCCCCCGTTCTCGGATCTGATCGGCCACGGAGACCATCAACCTACCCTCTTCTAGGCCCGCTCTCTCGAGATCCAGGGTCGGCGAGCCGTCTGCGAGGACGTACCCGCGGTAGGTGTAGATGCCCCTCAGCCTGAGGTTCTCCGAAGACTCTATCGTGGCTGCGAGGTTCGCCGCCTCCTCGGCAGGTACGCCCGTCCTCCTGAGCCCCGTGTCTACCTCCAGCCTCACGTCCAGAACGGCGTCTTCCGAGGCCGCCGCCTCCGAGAGCCTCCTCGCGCCTTCGAGGCTATCCACCCCGACGATAAGGCTCACCGTCCGGCCCAGCCTGAGCGCGCGTCTGATCTTCGATTCCGTGACCAGCGGGTACGCGATAAAGATATCCTCTATGCCTCCCTCCGCCATGACCTCGGCCTCCGAGACCTTAGCCACGGTGATCCCCGCTGCCCCGGCTTCGAGCTGTTCTCCGGCTATCCTGGGTATCTTGTGGGTCTTGACGTGGGGCCTAAGAGCGACCCCACGCTCCTGCGCGACGCCCGCCATCCTCTCGATGTTCCCTCTCATCTTCACGCCATCGATCACCAGATGCGGCGTCTCCATCATCCCCTCCGATCTTCGGAGATCCTCTCCTGTGTACAGTTCCGTGGTTCGGCGACTCTAGCCCGTCTCTGCGGAAGCCCTCTGTTCCTCCAGAAAAGCCTCCCTGATCTCCTTCGGCCCGAACGGCCACACCTTCTCGTAGCGGGCCCAGATCAGGTACGCGACAGCGCCCAGGGCCATCCACACCACAGCGAGCTCGATAGCCGACCACCCCGACGAGATGAAGATGTAGACCCAACCCACGAGCGCGATGATGCATGGCACAGGGTACAGCCACTGATGGTAAGGACGCCGCAGCTCTGGTTGCTTGCGCCGCAGTATCACGAGCGCCCCTATTCCGCCGATGAACTGGACTATGATGGAGACCGCGATCAGGGCGTTCAGAATGCTCTGGAGCGAGAACAGGGAGGCGATGGCCGTCACGACGCCCATAACCAGCAAAGAGACGTGGGGGAAGCGGAGCCTGGGATGGAGCCTGCCGAACGGGCTGAAGAACAGGTGGTCCCTTGCGGCGTTGTACGGCAGCCGTGAAGCCCCGAGCAGGCCCGTGTAGACCGAGGCGAACGCGGTCGTGACTATCAGGATGGTGATGATCACACCTCCCACATGACCCCACACTGCTTCCACGGCGTCGGTCCCGATATTGGTAGACTTCGTCGCCTCGCGCCACGGGATGACGCCCATGATCCCGATGTTCATGACGAGATAGATGGCGCAAACGCCGAGTATGGAGAAGATTATGGCGCGCGGCATCACGTATCCTGGGTTCTCGATCTCATCGCCGAGATACGCGGCGGTGTAGTAACCGAGGTAGTCGTAGATCGCGATCAGAAGCCCCGCCCCGAGCCCTGAGAAGAAGCCGAGCGAGAACGAGACGGCGTGCTTGGGGAAGTTGAAGGCGAGGGAAGGGTCGAAGTCCGTCGCCGTGGCGACTATCACGAGGAGGACGGTCAGGATCATGCCGAACCACAAGAACCTGACCACGTTGGCGATGGACTCGATGCGCCTGTACAGAAGCGCCACGGTGAGCACGGTCAACCCGACGGCGACGGCCTTGGTCTGCCACCCGCTCATGTGGTGAAAGTACGCGAGGTACTGGGTCATGCCGATCATACCCGTTGACATGATGAGCGGCACGGCGAGCAGGGTCGACCAGACGAAGAGGAACGGCACGAGGCGGCCCGTAGAGTACTGGTACGCCTCGCGCAGATAGACGTATGAACCACCCGCTGCCGGCATCGCCGCGCCGAGCTCGGCCCACACCAGCCCGTCGGCCATGGCGAGCACCGCGCCGAGGACCCACCCTATGAGCGCCTGCGGACCCCCCATCGCCGAGATCATCAGCGGTATCGTGATAAAGGGCCCGATACCGACCATCTGGGACATGTTGACCGTCGTAGCCGGAAACAGACCAAGGGCTCGGACGAAGCCCTCGTCGCTTCCATGCGCGGTCGCGCCACCGGCCTCGGACCTGCCTGACGTAGCCATCAGCCACCTCCCTCTACCTACCTGCAAAAATTCTAGTTTGCCGCCAGGCTAGGAACAAGTGTTGCCGTGCCAGCCTCGCGCTAGGTTATCGGGATGACCTCTTCCAGCGTCGGGTAGCGATCTTCCGATGTTCTGGAGACGACCGTGGAGGCCAGACGGGTCGCGAACTGCAGGGCTTCAGGCCACTGGACCCCGCCGGAGAGGGCGTACATGAGAGCGCCGTTAAAAGAATCTCCTGCGCCGGTGGTATCGATTACACTAACGGACGGCGCGGGGACCCGGTGCTCCTCTCCGGGTCCGAAGGACACGCACCCTTCAGGACCCAGCTTGATGACCACCCTTCCCCCCGAAATCTGCTGCAGCTCCCTGGCCGCCGCCAGAGGGTCTTCGAGTCCGGTCAGACCTGTCGCCTCGTCCTCGCTCGGCAAGAACACGTCGACGAGCGGCAGGAGCCTTGAGATCTCCTCGCGGCTCTCCCGGCTCCACCCCTCGGGATCCCAGTCAGAATCGAAGAAGATGCGGCCCCCCGCAGTGCGGACGCGCCGCATGAGCCCGACGGTGGGCTCGCCCCGCAGAGCAGGCAAAGTGAAGTACCCGCAGAAGAGTACGAAGTCTGCAGTGAGAGCCTCCTCGGGGACCATCGAGGCTCCGAACATCGAGAGACTTCCGAGCAGGGTCAGGAAAGATCTATCCCTGCTAGGGGCCTGGAAGGCTATGGTTATGCCCGTGGGCTGGTCGGCCACGACCTCCACCCCGCCTTCTATCCCGGCCTCGGCGAGCTCTTCGAGGATGAACCGTCCGAAGTGATCGTCGCCCACGCATCCGGCAAGGTGAGGGACGCAACCCAACCGGGCGAGGGCGAGGGCGCTGTTCCCCGCGCTCCCCGCCGCCCGCATCCCTATGGTCTCGACCTGCACTTCTGCCCCCGGAGGCGGAAGTTCTGCAGCGGGCCAGACCAGGAGATCTATGTTCACGTTCCCGATTACCGAGATTCTGCTCATACTCTCCGGCATCCCACAAGATTACGCGGCCATCAAGTATAGCAACCTCACTGCTCTATCCGGCACGTCCATACGCTGGCCGATAACGTCAGCGGCGCGCTTCGCCACACTGGTACCATGAGCCAACCGATTTCGGGCGCGCCCGGCAGGATTCGAACCTGCGACCGGCGGATTAGAAGTCCGCTGCTCTGTCCCCTGAGCTACGGGCGCATTCGGCTTATGTAAGCGGGATTCTCCGCTGCAGGGTGCTGTCTGAAACCCCACTGTTAGCAGTACGTCAGCAGTAGCTCACGTAGGTTTTTGCCTCACCGATGACCGTGCCACCGCCTTGTGAACTCGCCTCGGATTCCTGCCGATAACGCGTGCTATTGTAGCGCATGCATGCCAGCGATCACATATCCGAACCGGAGATTGTTTAACCTTTACTCTTGCCCTCATAGGTGGCAGGTGTCTTGGTAAGTCGGCTACCGTTTTGAGGGGATCAGGTAGCTACTACTTTACCTAAGGACGGGGTTATGAGTCTCCGATACAGGTGGACCGCCTATTAGCATAGCGGCCTAGTTCTCCTCATAGGATCGGCCACCCTGAGGTGGCGCTAGCACACAGAGAGTGGCCCTCGCTAGGTTCCCTCTCTTCCTGGGCAACGCCCGGTCGGCGTGCCCCCAGTGAAGTCGAATTTGCGGTCCGTCCACCTGACACCCTTAGCCAGCAGCTGCTACCCTACTTCCAGCATACGTATGGCCGCAGGGGCCAGCCTGTAAAGTGCCCGCCCGAACGGCACCCTGGTAGCTACGTCCACAGGGACGGACTCGTTTACCGTGAGCGCTCCCTTCCACAAGAGGTACCACACCGCGTCCTCATAACGCTTTGTTTGGGGGTCGATCCCTGCAAGGCGGGCGGCGTCTACCGTGAAGACGGTCATGCCGATGCGACCGTGGGCCTGAAAGGCGTTGATGGCGCGAAGCAGCCTCATGCCGTCGTTGGCAGCGTTCGCAATCATGAGGCTCCTCTCTCTGTGCTCCTCTCTCTGTGCTCCTCTCCGTCGGCGGGGCGAAGAGGATGGGGTACTTCGCCCCACCACTATTCGCAGCCTACGCCTGGAGTGAGGAGTGTCGCATCGGCAAGTTGGCACATCTTTCCGGTCTCCAATTCGTCACTAAGGATTGGTAAACCGTACGGAGCTTCGGCGAGGTCATCAGGTCATGTGGCTGTCCTGCCCTCGTGCTACCTCTACTGCGCTCTTGTCGTTCTTGCGCTCCTCGTACTCCATATTCTCGACGTTGGCTCGCTGGCGTCTCTTACCAGCCTGGGACCGTAAGAGCCTCAACCTGGAGTAGACCTTGAGCCTGTCTTAGGCAAAGCACGAAGCCAATGCGGTCGAAGCAAGTTCATATTGTAGAGAGCCTCCTGATGTGCAAGATTGTCTGTCGCCAGCAAAGAAAGGGCTAGCATGGAAGACTCTGAGAGGAATGTCGTGCTGCCCTGCGAAAAGTGCGGTGAGAGAACAGTGTTAGGCGGGCCGCTGTCCGTATGGCAACGCGGGAGTACCTCATTCCAGTGCGAATGCGCGTCGCAGCTCACGCTCTCGGATCAAGTCGAGTCTTCTGAAACGGACATCACAGCGCTCTACCGCTAGTGTAGTCGCCTCCGCACGGTCCGGCGCCTAGCCTGCTCACGCGTTAGGGAGGGCTCGGTGGCTTGGACGGTGATCGGTTCTCAGGAACGTCAGCTATGAGGTCTATATAGCCGAGTGCGTTGACGGCAAATTGTAGGGGTTTCGCCTGCAGCATCTAAAAAGCTCGGCAGAGCCTCAATCCAGTACTGAAATGCATCTCTCGCCCTACTGCTCTGCTACTTACCAAGAATACCCTTCGAAGAGAGCTGCACTTCTATGGTGTCTCTGGCCCATAGGGCCGAGGCCATTCAAGTAGCCCAAGTAGCGTAGGAAAAGATCACCCACATAGAGGAGGCTAAGCCAGCTGCCAGGAGCTAATCTTCAGACCATGAAATCGCCTACCAACAGCAGATGGCCAAACTTGAACCTCCCACCTGGATACCACACACACCTAGATGCGGACGTGCTTATCTTGAAACGTTCGGACGGTTCGCGCGTTGCCCGATTCAGCAGCAGGGGGTTCGTAGCGGAGGCGGTAGAACAGGCTGCCTGGGAAGACTACGGCGAGGAGGAGCACGAGGGCTCGTCTTCAGGGCACTCCCCTAGTGAGCCTCGCCTTCCTCATCGTCGCGTTCGCCTTTTGCAGTCTCGCCGGCCCGAATGAGCGCCGCCGCGACCGTCGCTCCCAAATCGCGCCACTCGCGGTAGGTCCGCACGCACACAGGACTGTAAGGAGAGTCCTCTAGCAGCCTTAGGGCTTCCTCGTCGGTGCGCGGAGCCTTGCGCCACTCGAAGTCGCCGAGCTTTGGGTTGTACCAGCGCAAATGGTTGCGGTGTGCCATGAGATCAAGCCCAATCTGCTAGTGCAGTGGGCACCTCCTTCCAGACACGACATTGACGAAAGAAACGAGCGGGCGCGTCTGCCGGATGGCATATCTTTAGATGCAGTTAGTCTGAGTCAGTAGACTAGACCCTCAATAGAGTTCGCGCGTGGCTTCAGTAGCTGGCATCATGCTCTTGGTGGAAAGGGCTTCCGTTGCTACAACGGCATGCGGAATGAGCCGCTTATGGAAGGAGACACCATATGGAGCACTCAGACGAACTTAGAGACGTTGTCCTCGCCGCGTTCCAGGACTTCTCGAGCCAAGACGCCTCCTGGATCGACCGCCACACCTCGCGTCACGATGGGGCTCTGTTGATCGGGACGGACCCGAACGAGTGGATTAAAGGAGGAGAGCAGGTGGCCGAGAATGCCGAGAGCGAGATACAAGAGAGCACTGCAAGATTCTCCTCTGCAGGCGAGATCGAAGCGTTCGTCGAGGGCACAGTTGGCTGGGCGTCAGCCCGGCCGGTATGGACCCTGGAGGATGGCACGGAGGTGCCTGCTCGCTGGACCGGGGTTTTTCATCGAGAAGACGGTGAGTGGAAGATGGTACAGGGGCACATATCCGTTGGAGTGCCTAACCAGGATGTATTCGGGGAGTAGGCTACTAGACTTAGGAGTGAGCGGACCACCTTGTTCGTCCAACAGCAAATAGGGGGTCGTCTCGGAAGCTGCCATCTTGCAAAGCCTCGCTCGCGTGGAGCTATTGTGGTTTTCTAAACTTCCTCCAAGAGCCCCTAACGATGGTAAAAGGACCGCACAGGGGCACGATATGGGAAAGAAAATGATGGCAAAATATACCTTGCGCCAAGAACACGCTCGATGGAAGCGAGGTGTACTTCTAAGATGACCTCGGCGATGGAACCCCTGTCGTACTTTATGGGACGATACTCGGTTCTGTTGTAGGCCTCGTGCGAAGCTCTAGCGTCGCGAAGGCGCTGCACTACTGTAGCCTGAGGAAGGAGATGAGGAGCTCCGCCATATCCACGTTGACCACCCCGGTGTTGGCTGCAGCGAGAACCTTGGAGGACCCACACTCTCAGTTATTGCACTCTCTTCTCCTGTGGCAGGTAGCGGCTGGCCCGGCCCACAGCTGTGAATGAGAAGGCTACCGCTGTAACAAGAACCAATACTCCGATCGCTGCGTACACAAACGACACGTCATGCGTCAGTTCGATCGCGAGACCCCCGATCAATATACCCAAAGGGATTGCAGACCACGACAGTACCGAAACCGTGCTCTGCACGCGCCCTAGTAACCGGTTGGGCACGATCTCTTGCCAGAGACTGTTGCTGTTAATGTCGAAGAGGATGACGAGGCCCCATATCACTGCCCAAAGCAGTACGGCGGTCCAGTACGCCCGCGTGAAGGCTAGCAGCACAATAAGGCTTCCTCCGACCATCAGCGTGCCTAACGCTACCTTGTTGAAGGGAAGCCGTCTGCGCAACGGACCTGCCAGCAGGGCCAGCGAGATCATCCCCACACCACCGGCTGCGTAGAGCAACCCTAATTGGGCGTTGCTGGCTGCCAGTCGCTCCTTTGCAAAGAGCATGAGCTGCGCGTAGACGCTGAAGCCCACGCAGTTTATCAGCGCCATCATAAAGCAGGTATTGCGCAGTACTGGGTGCCCCAACACGTGCCTCAGCCCTTCAACAACGTCGCGCTTAAGGCTCTTCGATCTGCGCTGCCCCGCATCCTCCGCATTGAAACTGGTGCTGATCAACCTCAGTGTCAGCGCCGAAAGGAGAAACGAAAGACTGTCGAAGAGCAAGACTGCCTGAAGAGGAATCACCGTCGCCAGAAATCCAGCGAGCAGTGGGCCGATGACTGTCGCTGCCGAGTAACTAGCCTGAAGGCGCCCATTCGCCGTTACGAGATCTACCTCATTCACTAGGCTGGGCATGGCCGCGAACTCGGCTGCGTTGAAGCATATCCACAGGGTCGAGCTAACCAACCCTACTGCGTAAATCCACGGAACCGACAGAAGGCCAAGAGCTCCCGACAATGGAACAGTAAAGATTACGAGGGACTGCGTGGTGTCGACTAGAATCATCAGCCGCTTACGGTCGACCCGGTCTACCCACGCGCCGATGGCGAGTCCGAAGAGCAGGTAGGGAAGATACTCGGCAGTATAGATGAGGGCCAAGTTGAGGGCCGACCCGGTAAGCTCGTAAACCAAGAGTGGTAGCACGAAGGCGGTTAGGGAACTGCCAACGTTCGACACCGTCTGACCAAGCAAGAACCTCCAGAAATCCACGCCAAAGCCGCCTGAGGCGGGCGTGCTCTCAGAGCCTGGTGTCGCGGGCGGCCGCGTCAAGGTGTGAGAGCCTCCGACGTTCCACCGCGTAGTTGTACGCAGGATTGCCCTAGCCCGGTGGCGTTACGTTTCGCTCCTCTCGCGGCCCCTACAAACCATTCCTCTATAGAAGGTACGCCGATGAGCCTGTAGGTTTGTTTGCTGCTACGATGGACTCGTCTTCCAGCGAGCTGACGAGAGCGATAACACATCCCGGCCGGTGAACGACCGTTCATTGCGGCACTCCATACGTGTCCATATACAGCCCCAGAGCAACCAGGTCGATAATACGGATCAAGAGAGTGGATACGAACGCGTTCGAGCGATTCTTAATATTGACGTGTCCTCCAAAGCGCAGGAGCAGTTGACGTATCTTAACAAACCACCCATAATCCTAATGAGGGGGTTGTGAGACAAGACCTAGCGGTAGGGGCAGAAATCTCAGATTCGGCGTACGTCCCGTAGATTCCGACGCGAACTACGAGGGATGTATCCTGGGCATAATCCTCTGGGGAATGGTGCTGACCGGGCTCGTGATCACTATCGGGAACATATCAGATGGACCTCGCGTGTACAGTCTGTCCGATGAAGCTACCGTGACGGTCCTGATTCCGATGCTCTTTGCCAGCTGGCTCGGCTCTATTCGCCTGACTCGCGTGCACAACAAAGCGTTCTTGGTCTTGGGGCCAACCCTCCGAATCGAGGATGCGAAAATCGCCTGCGTCGTGTTCGTTTTCCCAATATACGTCGTGAGCCTCTTGCTTCATTGGGCGGTGTCTTGGTTGGCTGTGTAGTGATCGGCATCAGTGCGCTGGTTGGTCCGGTTAGGCCGGCTTCTTACCTGCTGCTCCTAATAATTCCCGTCTTCGCCATCGTTGGTTATCTGTTCACGACCAGGGTCCAACGGACCGCACGCGCTGCGCGCGAGGCCGAAGAACGCTACCGCGGTCTATCCGACACAGCCTTTGAGGGTGTCGCCATCACGGACGATGGTCGAGTGCTGGAAACCAACCGTGCCTTCGTCGAGATGTTCGGCTACACGCCGCAGGAAGTTATCGGCATGCACGTCACCAATTTGACAGCCTCTGGTTCGCGCGAGGGGGTGCAGGAGCGCTCTGCGACCCCCGAAGAAGCCTACGAGACAATTGGCTTCCGCAAGGATGGTTCGCGCTTCGAGATAGAAGTTCACGGCAAGAAGTCGACCTACCGAGGCAAAGCCGTCTACGTCGTCGCCATACGAGACATAAGCGAGCGCAGGAAGGCAGAGCGGCACATCAGAGAGAGCGAGGAGCGCTTCCGCCTCGTCAGCCAGGCCACCAACGAGGTTATCTGGGAGAACGACGTGAGGAGTGGCGAACAGAGGTGGGCGGGTGCTACCCAGCCCATGCTCGGTTACGAGCCAGGGGAGCTCGGCAACACTAGCGCATGGTGGAGGCAGCAGATACATCCTGAAGATCGACAGAGGGTGATCTCAACCATCGAGAGGCTAATCCAATCTGGAGGCCAGAAGTGGTCGACCGAATACCGGGTGCGTCATAAGCAAGGTAATTATCGGATAGTGCTGGACCGTGGCTGCATTGTGCGCAATGAGGAGGGGGAGCCGATGCGGATGCTAGGTTCGATCATGGATGTAACCGAACGCCGCCAAGCCGAGGAGGAGACCAAGAGGGCGAAGGAGGTGGCCGAGGAGTCTAGCCGGGCCAAGAGCGAGTTTCTGGCCAACATGAGCCACGAGATAAGAAGTCCTATGAACGGTGTTATTGGCATGGCGGGCCTGCTACTCGATACGGATTTGACGCTTGAGCAACGCAGGTACGCTGAAGCCGTGCGAAACTCCGGAGACGTTTTGCTCATTCTCCTCGATGACATCCTTCACTTTTCCAAACTAGAGGCTGGAGAGGTACACATCGAAAGTATCGACTTCGATCTGCAATATGTCGTCAGGGACGTCTGTACACTTTTCACCGAGCGAGCTAGGGATCGAGGTCTCGAACTCTCGAGTTATATAGATCCTGGTGTCCCCACCGCCCTGGTAGGAGATCCTTTCCGTCTGAGACAAATCCTGACAAATATCGTGGGGAACGCGATCAAATTCACCGAGGAGGGACATGTCGCTCTCAAGGTCGAGCTCGTTGACGAGAGCCCCCCGGAAGCGAGAATACGGTTTGAGGTCTCGGATACAGGAATTGGAATGACCGAAGAGCAGATCTCGCGGCTCTTTCAGGCTTTCTCCCAGGCAGACACTTCGACTACACGCAGGTATGGAGGCACGGGTCTCGGGCTGGTGATCAGCAAGCAGCTGATAGAGCTTATGGGAGGGGAGCTCAAGGTCGAGAGCGAATCAGGAGTGGGAAGCACATTTTACTTTGTCCTTCCGGTATCCAGGCAGCAAGGAGTCAGCGGTGAAATTCACAGTTCACCCTCTACCCTCTTGCAAGCCGATTCGTTTGCAACTATGAGCCACGGCTCTAGACGACTGGAAACGCCAGATAGTGCGACTATCCTCGTAGCGGAAGACACTTTCGTAAATCAGATGGTAGCCGTGGAATTGCTACAGCGACGTGGCTTCCGCGCGGATGTAGTTGGGAACGGAGCCGCAGCGGTGGAGTCTTTATCTCACGCCTCTTACGCAGCCATTCTGATGGATTTGCAGATGCCGGATATGGATGGTTACGAAGCGACAGCCGAGATTCGCAGGCTTGAAGGTCACGATCGACACACTCCCATCATCGCTATGACGGCTTATGCTTTGCACGGTGATCGAGAGAAAGCGTTATCTGCTGGCATGGACGATTACATTGCTAAGCCGATCAGACCGGAAGAGCTAGATCGCGTGCTAGCCCGATGGGTCTTTGGCTCACTCCCAGCGTACGAAGAAGTAGACCTACCGACGGATAGCTCTCCGGAAGAACCCTCCGGTAGTCTAGACCAGAGAGTTCTCGCTGATCTACGCACGATTCAACAGGAGGGGGGAGCGGAGATTGTGGATCGGTTAGTTGAGTCGTTTCGTGATGAGGCACCCTCTCATCTAGCGACTTTGCGCCGAACAGCTCAAACCGAGGATACACAAGTCTTCAAGCGCACGGCACATACCCTCAACGGAATCTGCAGAGCTGTCGGAGCCAGTGAGATGGCCTCGGTTTGCGGAGAACTCGAGACGATGAGCGACGCGAGCCTCCGAACACAGGCCTCTGACGCGGTGTCTTGGCTAGAGAATGAGTTAGAACGAGTCCAAGATTTGCTTGACGCAGAGTTGCAGAGGCGAAGCGAGGAAGAGAGTCGGGAACGCAACGACTATTGACTTTTGTGAGGCATATAACCTGATAGAAGGCGTTTAGTGCCTCCCCCTCACCCCTACATGGTGTTCCGACAACAGGCTGGCCCTAGCTCGATCATATTGTGTAGGGACAAGCTCCTTAAGAGAACCGTCTTCGCTAACTCGTCTGGGTGAGGATCGGCGGTTTGAGGTTGTCTCTCTTGCCGGACTCCAAGATGAGACACGCGCCAAAGCTGTCGACCGGGGCGAGGAAGTGGGCTCAGAGAAAGGTGAAATTAGTCCGTATTGGTAGCCAGCGTCGGGGCCTTCTCGCTAACTCGCACCTCGAAAGGCTCAACGTCCATGTCGGAGCATTGTGCCCCGTCCAACGAAGCGCTACGTGACTAGTAGAGCAGCTAACTCCTCCCGTAATTGCGAGCAAACCATGATTAACGGCCTTGACACAGCTGCGAAACGCCTGACCTGCCTCGACGGCCGAACGTGCCACTGCAAGCACGGAGACCGCTACGGAGTCGCCTGGTGCGATCCGTAATAGTCTATCTAAATAATAGGGTCAGCTTGCGAGGGAAGTTGACGGTTACCGTTCTGGTCACCAACGGAGTAGTTGCTATAGTCTGGTAGTATCGGATTCCATACGTTGGTGAGGGGGTCGATGCGACCAATCCCCAACGTCACGCCCCTGTAACGTTCGTTATACTCGGCAAGCGCTGCCAGCGCCTCATCTGAGAGGGCGTCGTAATCATCTTTCGCGTTTCTTCGAGTTACGAGATGGTCGTACAAGATCTCCCTTAGCTGCCTCTCGGTGAGGTCGGCCGAAGGGGTAAGCGTGGCATACAGGTCCTCTTGACCGGTCGTTAATAGCGGAACATCGAACAAGGCGGGTTGCGCGAAACCTAGATAAATGCTCAGATCTGGTAGCGCAAGCCCGTAATAGGCTTCGATGAGATCCTGCCGGTTCGGCATACGACCGTGTTTCTCTGCGAACTCCACGCTCAGGCGAGCGATCCTGGGGAAGGGTGCGTCGGCGAACAAGCCTATCAACAATAAAGGACCGTCTCCTGAAGCTGTGGCTGCGGACAGCCTCGTGCAAGCGTCAAGCATGGGGCGGTAAGTCGGGGTATCCAGTATCTCTTTATAGTCGCCATAGAAACGGATACGTAAGCCCGCCTCGAACATCTCCTGGTTGATCGAATCTTCCCCGAGCTTCAGCAACCCGTCGCCGAGAACCGCTCGCGTGTAGGCCTGACCCCGTTCGAGTAACTCGGCTCCGAAGTGTGGCGCTACTATGACGCGCACTCCGTGATCAAAGACTAAACGGTGTTGCTCTGCCTGACATCTGATCGTTGTCGTAACGTAATCTCCTGCTGTTGGGCTCTTGTGTCGGTGCAGCGCATACCAGCGCCGCGTCCCATTGAATGGCCAGCCCATCACGAGAGGTTGTTGTGCGGATACCCACCGTGCTACGCGCTCCGCGGGCCAATCAAGCCAGGCTGCAAGGCGGGGTGGAGAAGCGCCGTACTGACCGTCCAAGTTCGCTAGTTCCTCGTTTCTAACGTTTACATCTAACAGCCCGCAGATACTAAAGCGAAAAGGGGACAGGACGCAAACACAACCATATATGGTGGTGTTTGTGCCTAATCCGCCATATAGTAAGGACCTGAGACAACGTTCCGCCGCGTACGTACACCGCCTCGACAGCGTACGGCTTCAGGAGAGCGTCTAAGTATGCCGGAACAGAGCAAGCGTGGTACCCCGCTCACGTGCGTTCCGTGAGCAGGAGCAGCGAATGTCGCGTTGCAAAACGGTACGCTGCGGCAAAAGTCGCTCCTTTCCGGCAGCTTGACGTGGAGATCCAACACCCAGTTTTGGTAGGGTCATGCGTCCGCGTTCAGGCACCACCTCGCGGGGTCACGAAGGCCTCGAACTCGGCTACAACCTTGACCAAACCCAACCCCTCAAGCACGGTCGTGACCTCACCCTCGCAGGTTATAAGGTCACCCTCCTGACCGTTCTTTTCGCCACCTCCGTAAGTGTCAGTACCTATCAGCTCCCCGGTGACAGGATCGTAGTAGGTGAGCGTGTAGCTCTTGACGAGCAGGTTGCTGGTGGTCCCCTCTATTTGCCAAGCTTTGCCCATGCCATTGAGCACGAAGGGGTAGGTCGCTCCGTTGG
>CADDZK010000045.1 GCA_902812425.1 Actinomycetota bacterium | reverse complement strand
GTGGTCTCGACGGGGTCGCCGACGCGCACGGTTCCGAGCGCGTCGTGGATGAGGTTGCGTCCGAAGACGGCCCCGAGCTCGGTCTTGCGGTAGGTCGCGAGCGTGCGTAGTGGCTCTTTGCCGAGCGTGCCTGTGTTCTGGTCGACGGTCGTGATCGCACACCGCGGGCACGGCTCGGCGACGCGGAAGGGCACGTCACCGATCCTGATACGACTCCAGCCGTCCTCGGCGTAGGGCTCGCAGCCCCCAACGACGAAGTTGGGACGGAAGCGGTTCATCGGTAGAGGTTCTTCCAATCGCCCGTTCAGGTCTTCGAGAGAGGCTTCGGAGATCAGGAGGAAAGCGAACCCGTCGGCGAAACCGACCTGGTCCCCATCCTGAGCATAGAGCGAGTCGACTAGCCTGAGGTCGTCGTCGGGCTTGTAGACGAGCCTGCAGGGGGAGCGCAGGAACTCGCCGAACCAGCGGTCGGCCTCCTCACCGACGAGCACACCGCGGTTCGTGTCGCCCCAGACATGCACGTCTATAAGGTCGCCTCGCTCCTGCCGAAGTGGGATCTCCAGGTCCGTCATGCCTGGGGCGGCGACGTTCAGGTGTTCGGCGGAGAGGTGAACGGAGATCAAGGCCATCCTCGGATGGGTGCGCTGCGAGATGAACTCGCCGGTCTCGTCCACGAGCATCCAGCGCCGGTCGTGGCGAAGCCCCGTCGTGCTCAACTCTGCGCTCTGCAGGGAGATCCCCGCGCAGGATTTGATCGGGTAGACGTACAACCCGCTCAGAGTAACGTTATCAGCCGCCAAAGTCTGTCTCCTGAGATTCCTCCATCCTGCGCCCGATGCGAGTTGCTAGGGCCGCCCTCTCGTCCTCCGTAATCTCCAGCACGCCCGCGCTCTCTCTGTCATGACGGCGGCGAACTGCCGCTCCTCTTAGGGTGTACCGGGCGGCAGAGGCACGACGTGCCACTGGACGTGGGCGTTACCCTGGTTGGAACCAAAGCTGAAGATATACATTCTCTCGGCTCCTACTTCCTCGCGCACCGCCTCAGCCATCCGCTGAACGACTCGCTGCAGACCGAGGTACTTCCGATGAAGTCGCCGGCTACCTGCTCTCTATGCTCCTTCGGCGCGAGAAGGGTGTGCCCGTACTGCGTCGGATACCTGTTCGGGAAGGCGATCGCGGCGTCCTCGTAGACTACGTGATGATCCAGGAACTCCTGGTCGCGCGACACGCCGGCGCAGACGAAGCGGGGGCTCGGGGTCTGTCTCGCGCAAAGCGACATGGACACCATCATCCACCGTAAAGTCGCCCACTTCAAGCACCGCTCCCCTGCACGGGCCAACCCGGTGACTCAGACGGAGTTCAGAGAACGGCGCATCCAGACGTAGTCTACGGGCTGTCCCCGGTTGTACTGTTCGCGCTCTGTCTCGGGGACCGGCGAGAACCCCGCGCTCCGGTAGCAGGCGATGGCGACAGCGTTCTCAGGGACCACGCGAACGAAGGCGTCCGCAAGGCCCGAAAGCGACGCCCTCTCCAGAAGCAGGCGAACGAGCCGTTTGCCTGCGCCGCGGCCCCGGCTCGCGGGCCTGACGATGATGCGGCCCAGCTCGACCTCCCGCTCGGCCTCGTCGACCCACACCTCGCCGTAGCCGATGAGCGCGTCCCCGTCGCACGATATGTAGAATTTCACGTCTGGATCGGCGTGCCAGCGGTCGAACACCGATACGTCGACGGGGAATCCGGGCTCGCTTCCCGCCCACCGGCGCACCTCCTCGATGGAAGTGGCCCAGCCGGCGACCTCCCGCGCGTGGGCGTCCCCGAACTCGAGCAGAGACTCAGAATGGGCCATGCCGTACTCACCCACCTCACATCGCTCGTTCCGTAATTCTGGCACGGTCGTTCGTCAATCGAGGCTGGGACCTACCCTCTCGGCTTCTCCGAGGAGCTCTTCTTCGAGCTTCGCTACCTTCCTCTTCACCCCGGAGACCGCCTCATCGACGGGGACTATGTAGCCTTCCGGTTCGCTGCGGACTTTGACCTCGACTCCCCCTCTTTGCAGGGAGCGGGGGTCAGGGTCAGGCGTATGGGAACCCCGATCAGGTCCGCGTCTTTGAACTTCACCCCCAGGCTCTCGTCGGGCCTGTCGTCGTAGAGCACCTCGACGCCTGCGGAGATGAGCCTCTCGTAGAGTCCGTCTGCCATCCTCCTCACCGAGACGATGTGGACGTGATACGGCGCGACGGAGACGGGCCATACGAGGCCGTCCTCGTCGTGGTGCTCCTCTGCGATACACGCCAGTAGCCTCCCGACGCCGATGCCGTAGGATCCCATCACCACGGGCTTTCGCTCCCCGTCGCTATCGAGGAAGCTCGCGCCGAGAGCCTCGCTGTAGCGCGTGCCCAGCTTGAAGATGTTTGCAACCTCGACGCCCCGCTCGGCGCGCATGGGATCTCCGCAGTCGGGGCAGAGGGAGCCGTCGCCTGCCGAGGCTATGTCGGCGATGATATCGGCCTCGAAATCCCTGCCGTGGTTGACGTTCAGAAAGTGGAAGCCCTCCTCGTTGGCACCCGCGACGAGGTTGGGTGAGGCCGGGATCGCATCGTCGGCGACCACGATCGCTCCTTCTACCCCGAGCGGAGAGCCATACCCGGGCTCGGCCCCGACGGCCCTGACCTCCCCGGGGAGCGCGGGCCTGAGCTCGCTCGCCCCTACCGCGTTCGCCAACTTGGTCTCATTGAGGTCCATATCGCCACGGACGACGGCGAAGACTAACCGCTCCGAGCTATCGACCATGAAGACGGCCTTCGCCGTTCGGGACTCGGGGACCTCCAGAGAGCTCGCCAGCGACCCGATGGTCTGTGCGCCGGGTGTCGCAACTTTCTCAATCTCTCTCCATTCCTCCACCTCCGGCACCGGTTTGCGGAAGGTCGCAACCTGGCGGTTCGCCGTGTAGCCGCAGCGGACGCAGATGAGGATGGTGTCCTCCCCTATAGGTGTGAGGTACATGAACTCGTGGGCCATGCTCCCGCCCATGATGCCGACGTCCGCGCCCACCGCCATCGTCGGCAACCCGCACCGGTCGAAGATCCTGAAGTATGCGTCGTGGAGCGTACGGTACTGACGGTCCAGGCCGGCCTCGTCCCGATCAAGGCTGTACGCGTCCTTCATGGTGAACTCGCGAGCCCGGATCAAACCCGCCCTGGGACGCGGATCGTCGCGGAACTTGGTCTGGATCTGGTACACGAGCCGGGGCAGCCGCTGGTAAGAATCCACCTCGCTTGCGGCGAGGACGGCGACGATCTCCTCGTGGGTCATCGCAAGGATCATCTCCCTAATCTTGCGGTCGCGGAGCCTGAGAAGCTCCTGTCCCGTCGAACCGTACCGGCCCGATCTCTTCCACACGTCGGCGGGTTGCACGACGGGCATCGACAGTTCCTGACCGCCCGCTGCGTCCATCTCCTCCGTCAGGATGTTCTCGATCTTGTAGATGGACCTCTTCGCCAGCGGCAGGTAGGAGAAGATCCCGGCCGCAAGCTGCCGGATGAAACCGGCCCTGAGCAAGAGCCCGTGGCTCGCGACCTCAACTCCCGAAGGCGCCTCGCGCAACGTCCTTCCGAAAAGCATACTCATGCGCATGGGTGATCGTTCCTGACTAGCTGAGGTGCTGACCGGCTAGGTAGCAAGGTACGGCGTCGTGCCGTAATGGAGGAGACCACTCTGGCACGAAGCTTCGGTCTCGCCCAGCTCCATCAGAAGTCGGTCTTCCCTACCCTCGAAGCCGAACTCCCGGAGCAGGGAGTGCGCCTGGCGTCCGGCCGGAGCCGGGACCGTGATCTGGACGGGCGCGCCGCCGGTCGCCGACAGAGAGCGGGAGAGCAGGAGGCGTGCCACCTCAGTGGTTGAAGCCAGAAAGGGACCGATGCGGGCCGCGCGTCCCAGGGTGCTACGGATCAGATAGCCTTTGATCCTTCGCGAAGAGTCGCGGGCGACGAGCCCGCACCCCGGATGGAGCCTCATGGTGGCGAAGATCAGGGCCGAACGGTCTGCCCCGTAGCTCCAGCGGTCCACGCCGTAGAGCTCGGGCAGATCCCCGAACGTGAGCGTCTCGACCCTGTGCCCGTCTACCTGCCCCGGCACACGTAGCTTCCGAGATCCCTCTTCGAGCCGGTAGACGGTGCGCGGCGCGACCTCATCGAAGCCCAGCGACCGGTAGAGATCTTCCGCCCGCGGGGTCGAGTAGAGCCTGACCGTCTTCGCTCCGCGGCTTCTCAGGTAGGTTACGGCCCAGGAGGAGAGCGTGGCGCCGAGGCCGTGACCCCTGTACTCGTCGTGGACGGCGAGGTGGCAGAGGATGCCGATGTTCCCGAGCGGGACCGCGCCGACCATGCCGGCCAGTGTCTCGTCGGGGGCCTCGGCCACAGCCCAGCGGGCGACTCGCACGCCGCGCAGCAGGTCGAAGGCCCTGGGGTCGGCCGACCATCGCACGATGCTCCGTAGCTCCAGTATGCGCTCGAGGTCGGCGTCGTTCATCTGCCTGATGCGGACGCCAGGTACGTTACCGGCTGTGGTTTTGTCTACTTCGTTATCTTCTCTTGTGGTGAAGGCAAGCAAGGTTTTCCCTCGATCTCTCGATAATTCATGGATGGAGACTCTTCCGCGCCATAGGCCTCGAAGGGACCGGAGAGACGCGGATGCCCCGAGCGCGGCCCCCTAGAGGGACGGTCGGGGCAGGGACGGTCGAGGGAGCCGTCCTGTAAAGAAGCTCGTGGTGAACTTTATGTGATCCCGTTCCACGCCCGCAATGCTACAACACCCTGCCAGGACATGGAAGGGCCGGTCATCAAATCCGCGGGCGAGCCCTAGCCGCGCTGTATGACGCCGTCCAGGATCCTGTCTATCTCCGAGAGCACGGCCTCCGGGAGCTTGACTCCGGAGGCCGCTGCGTTGTCGTCGACCTGCTCGGGCCTTGAGGCGCCGATGATCGCGCTGCTCACGTTCTCCTGGCGCAGCACCCACGCGAGGGCGAGCTGCGGCATGCTGAGGCCCGCGTCCGAGGCGACGGAGCGAAGCGCGTCTACGGCCGAGAGGACATCCTCGTTCATGAGCTGCTGCATGAAAACGTTCGACTCGGGGTCGGCGGCGCGGGTGCCCTCTGCGGGGGCGTCGCCGGGACGGTACTTGCCAGTGAGCACACCCTGGGCGAGCGGGGAGAAGACAACCTGCCCTATGCCCTCACGCTCGCACAGGGGTATCACTCCACCCTCTATCTTGCGCTGGATCATGTTGTACTGCGGCTGGTTGGAGACGATCCGATCCAGGTTCATCTCCTTCGCGATCCTGAGGGCGTCGGAGATCTGGTCCGCCGTCCACTCGGAGACGCCGACGTACAGGACCTTCCCCTGACGCACGAGGTCGTTGAGGGTCCTCAAGGTCTCCTCCAGGGGCGTACTCTCGTCGTAGCGGTGGCACTGGTAGAGGTCTACGTAGTCCACCCCTAGCCTCTTTAGCGAGGCGTGGCACTGCTCTGTTATGTGCTTGCGCGAGAGGCCGCTGTCGTTCGGCCCCTCGCCCATCGGGAAGTACACCTTCGTCGCCAGGAAGAACGAGTCGCGCTCGAAGTTCTTCAAAGCCCTCCCCACGATCTCCTCGGCAGCCCCCCGCATGTACACGTTGGCCGTGTCGAAGAAGTTGATGCCTATCTCGTAAGCCCTGTTGATACAGGCCGTCGCCTGCTCCTCGGCGACGCTCCCACCGTACGTCAGCCAGCTCCCGAGAGAGATCTCACTGACCTTGACCCCGCTGTTGCCCAACCGCCTGTACTCCACCAGAACCTCCCGTATATAGAGGACGAGTCGCTAATGGTACACGTTGCACTCAGCCGCCAGCATTGATCTTGTCGAGAAACTCCTCGAAAGCATCAGGTCCCACCTGCACGACGTTGTCGAAAGGGTACTCGAGGGCACGGATGGTGAAGAGGGCGAGGACGAGGACGATGGTAAACGCGGCGACCATTATTACGTGCAGTCCTGGCGTCCTCATCCCGAAGAGATACGTGCAGCACGTCGTGATCACAGCGCCTACGAGCAGCACGACCCAAAGCATGTCCGGTATGCCCTCGCGAACTTCGAGCAAACGCAGCGCCCTGTACTCGTCGAGGTTTTGGACGAGCGTCAGACTCTGGGCGTAGACCTCCTGCTCGGCGCTCGTCTTGGGCTCGAAGTCCATAACTCCCCGCCTGAGCTGGTCGGCGATCTCCGCAGCCTGCTTGCTCGACCGGCCCCGCGCCATCATGGGCCATCCCTGCTCCACCACGGTCCTGGCGTAAGACACCGCAAGACCCTGTACCTTCTGCCGCTGCGGCCGGGGGAGCTGCTCGGCGAGATGGTAGATCTCCTCGACGCTGCCAGCCTCGCTCTCTACGGTCTTCTGCGCCGTGTCGAACTGGTCGGCGACGAGGAAGGCAGAGAAGCCGACCATGAGACCATACACGACGTAGAGCGCCCCGAACATCGTGGCCGTGGTGGCGTTGTGCGACTCGCGGATCGAGAAAGGAACCAGCCGCTGCACCAGGATCAAACCAGCAACCGCGACCATGACGGCGACGGAAACGACCACGATGCACCAGATAGCCGTCGTCACGACTGGCCTCACTCTCTATCTCGTTCTCGGGCGGACAAAAAGTACACGTCGCCCGTCCCGCACGCAAATCCTGTAGTCCCCTCCGATCCATCGCGCTGTAACCGGGCTTGCTTACTGATTTGTTGTCGGTTAAGAGCACCTTTATTGCAAGAACGGCCCATTTTGTTACAATGCTCCCACCACTATTCGATCCACGAAGAAGGAGCGGAAGAAAAGGTGCGAGCGACTCTACAGCCCGGCCTGACAAACAGGCTGACGAAGTATCTCAGGACCACGCAGCAGCTCATCGAGGAGGGCCGCGACGCGGTTTCGAGCAAGGAGCTCGGCGACTTCACCGGCATAAATCCGGTGCAGGTACGCCGCGATCTGAACGCCATAGGCTTCTCAGGCACCCGTGGGGTGGGCTACCAGGCCTACGACCTCGTCGAGGCCGTGAGGAACATCCTGGGTCTGAGGCAGACCTACAACATCGCGCTGGTCGGAGCCGGCAACCTCGGTAGCGCCATAGCCGCGAGCACCATCCTCCCCAAGAGGGGCTTCGTCATCCACGACGTCTTCGACGACAACCCGGAGAAGATCGGGCGCACCGTGGGCAACGTCGTCGTCAAGCATATAGACGAGTTCAAGAAGAGCGTTGCCGAGGCAGAGGAGATCATCGGCATCATCGCGACCCCGGCCTCCTCAGCCCAGGAGGTCGCCGACCTAATGGTCGACTCGGATATCAGGGTCATCCTCAACTACACGGACGTGCTCCTCCACGTCCCGCCCCACGTGGACGTCCACCGTATAGATCCCACAGCCCAGCTCATGCATACTCTCTACTACCTGACCCAGGCAGAAGGGCAGGAGGCCTCTTAGAGCACTTCAGCTAGTCAGCACGCCGTCTTCGACGGCTCTCAGCATTTCAGCTAAAGCCCTCGTCTCACCGCGGGGGCTTTAACTCTCAGTAGAACCGGACAGGATCGACGCACCATTCGCCGCGCTATCACGCAGCTGAAATGCTGAAAGCGGAGGCGAAGCGTGCTGAAAGCTACCGAAGGTAGCGCGCTGACTAGCTTGAAAAAGGGGAAGAGCCCGGAACGCACTTAGGGGTGATAGGTGGGGAAAGGGAAAGGAGGAGTAGCGCCCCGGGCTCTTTAATTGTGCCGGTTTAGTTTCGCACCAACCGACTGACCGGATGATACATCGCTCGTTACACTTTGTAAAGGGTTTGGAACAGAGAATTTAGAATCTTTTTGTAGATATCTGCAGAGTGCATATAAAGATGTAATTTATCGGGGTATACGCAGGATAGGCTGCGTACACCCGGCGGTCACGCGAAATTCTTGGCGGCCACGGCGTCTATCCGGGGTCGGGGAGGGCAGCGGAGGGTCTGCTATGACTCCTCTTCCACGACCTTTTCGTACTCTTCGGGGGAGAGGAGTTCGGCTTCTTCGGAGGTACGGAGCTTGACGATCCAGCCCTCCCCGTAGGGGTCCTCGTTGATCTTCTCCGGCGCGTCCTCGAGGGCCGAGTTGACCTCGACGACCTCACCTCCGAGGGGGGTGTACAGGTCCGAGACGGCCTTGACGCTCTCTACGCTACCGAAGGACTCGCCCGCGTCGAAGGTGGCGCCCTCCTCGGGCAGCTCCACGAAGACGATGTCGCCGAGCTCGTCCTGGGCGTGGTCCGTAATGCCTATCGTGGCCGTGTCGCCCTCGGTGCGGACCCACTCGTGGCTCTTCGTGTACTTCAGGTCGTCGGGTACGTTCAAGGCTCTCCTCCCCTATCCTCTGTCGCGCTTGTAGAACGGTAACGGTACGGCCTTCGCAGGTACGGGGTTGTCCCTTATCACCACATCGAACCTATCTTCTACCCCTGAATCTACGAGCGCAAGCCCTATCGCCCTATCGAGGGTGGGAGATTTGGTGCCGCTGGTCACGTGTCCGACCATCTCATCGTTCACCGTGACCTGATGGTCGTGGCGGGCGATACCACGCCCCTCCATCTCGAAGCCGACGAGCTTCTTGCGGAGTCCTTTCTCCTTCTCTTCCTTTAGCGCGGCCTGGCCGATGAACTCCTGCTCTTTGTCAAGGTGCACGGCGAAGGAGATGCCGGCTTCGAGGGGCGTTGTCTCGGCGTCGAGCTCGTTGCCGTAGAGGCACATCCCGGCTTCGAGGCGCAGCGTATCCCTGGCGCCGAGCCCTGCCGGGGTGGCGCCTGCCTCGATGAGCGTGCGCCAGACTTGCGGGGCGTCGCCTCCTGGGAGGTAGATCTCGAACCCGTCCTCGCCCGTGTAGCCCGTGCGCGAGATGATGGCCTCCGCACCGCCTATCTCTCCCCAGGCGAACCGGAAAGGCTTGAGATCAGAGAGCTCCGTGTCTGTGAGGTCCTGCAACAGCTTCGCCGCCTCGGGTCCCTGCAGCGCAAGGAGCGCCCACTCGTCTGACTCGTCCGCGACCTCGACGTCGAGGTCTTCCGTGTTCTCCCGAAAGTGCGCGAGGTCCTTCTCGCGGTTCGAGGCGTTCACGACGACGAGGAAGTCGTCCTCGCGCCTGTAGACGATCACGTCGTCCACCGTCCCCCCGTCCTCGTAGCAGACCGCCGAGTAGCCGGCCTGCCCGACCTCCAGGCGGCCTACGTCGCGCGTGACGAGGCGCTGGACGGCGGCCTCCGCCTCGGGTCCCCTGAAGACGGCCTCGCCCATGTGGGAGACGTCGAAGAGGCCCGCGCGGGTGCGCACGGCCTCGTGCTCAGTCTTTATGCCGGAGTACTGCACCGGCATCTCGTAGCCGGCGAAGTCGACGAGTCGTGCCCCGAGGTTCTTGTGCTCGTCGTAGAGTGGGGTTCGCTTGAGTCCTTCCACCGCTACCACCTGGCCTTGAGTTGGCGGGCGGCGCGGGTCTCGTCGAGGCGACGCGTTGGGGCGTGCGTCGGGGCCTCTTCGAGGTCCTCCTCGCTCGTCTCGGCGAGCTCGAGCATCGTCCCGATAAAGTCGTCGAGGGTCTCTTTGGACTCCGTCTCGGTCGGCTCTATAAGCATCGCCTCCTTTACGACGAGGGGGAAGTAGATCGTCGGCGGGTGATACCCGTAGTCGATGAGTCCTTTGGCGATGTCGAGGGCCTTCTTGCCCTGCGGGGGCTGCACGACGACCTCGTGCTTGCACAGCTCGTCGTAGGGGATGCGGTAGGTACCGCCGAGCTGCGCCCGCACGTAGTTCGCGTTCAGGACGGCCATGTCGGTAACGTCCTTTAGGTCAGGGCCGTGCATCCTGATGTAGTTCCAAGCCCTCAGCATCTGCCCGAAGTTGCCGTGGAAGGTGGCAACGCGACCGATGCTCTTCTCTGGGCGGACGAAGCTGTATTCGTCGCCCTCCTTCTGTACGGCGGGGTCGGGGAGGAAGGGTGCAAGATCTTCCGAGCAGGCGATGGCGCCGCAGCCCGGTCCGCCGCCGCCGTGGGGCGTCGAGAAAGTCTTGTGCAGATTAAAGTGCATGATATCCACGTTGGCCTCGGCAGGGCGCATGCGGCCCATGTTCGCGTTCATGTTCGCGCCGTCCATGTAGAGGAAGGCGCCGGCCTCGTGCAGCACCTCGGCGATCTCCGCTATGTTCCGCTCGTAGACGCCGCAGGTGTTGGGGTTGGTGATCATGAGCGCTGCCGTCGTTTCGTCCACCATCTCCCTGAGCTCGTCCACGTCTACGCAACCGTGCTGGTCTAGCCCGATCTCTTTGGACTTGAACCCCGCCATCGAGGCCGTCGCCGGGTTGGTCCCGTGCGCCGTCGATGGCACGAGGACAGTGGTGCGTCCTTCGTCACCGGCGTCCTCGAAGAACTCCTTGACCATCAGGATGCTCGTGAGCTCCCCCTGCGCTC
Organism: Actinomycetota bacterium; assembly: GCA_902812425.1. Classification (GTDB taxonomy): domain Bacteria; phylum Actinomycetota; class Rubrobacteria; order Rubrobacterales; family Rubrobacteraceae; genus Rubrobacter_D. The sequence continues at coordinate 5,801 of CADDZK010000045.1, read as the reverse complement.
CTGCGAGCGGTTGCAGGGAGACGTGGGGCAGTCCGGAGACCTCGGAGAGGAAGCCCTGAAGCTCGTGCATGATGCGGAGCGCGCCCTGGACCTGCGCCTCCGGCTGGAGCGGGTGCAGGCCTGCGAAACCGGGGACGACCGCCGCGGCCTCGTTGGCGCGCGGGTTGTGCTTCATCGTGCACGATCCGAGTGGATAGAAAGTGGTGTCGATGCCCTCGTTCTCGCGCGAGAGGTTGGTGTAGTGGCGGACGACCGTCGGCTCGTCAACCTCGGCGAGGCGAGGCTTCTCCTCGCGGAGCGACGCCTTCGGCAGGATGCTCTCCAGTTCCTTCATCTCCACGTCTGGCTTCGGGAGCGTATAGCCGCGGCGTCCTTCGCGGCCTTTGTCCCGGATCAGGTTAAACGGCATCTGTGACCACCTCCACGAAGGCGTCGAGTTCTTCTCTGGTGCGCTTCTCCGTTACGGCGACGAGCATCGCCCCGTCCCCGAGGTCGAGCCCTCCGACTATATCTGCCTCAAGCAGAGCCTCATTGGCTTGCGCAACATCTGGCATCTCGACGGCGAACTCCCACAGGAAAGGCGCATCCGGATACCGGAGCTTCAGACCGGCGTCCTGCAGCTTCTCGGCCAGGTAGTGGGCCTTCGAGATGGAGAGTTCCGCCACCTCGCGCAGTCCCTCGGGGCCCATAAGCGCCGTGTAGACCGTCGCCGCCAGGGCCGTGAGCGCCTGGTTGGTACAGATGTTGGAGTTCGCCCTCGCGCGGCGGATGTCCTGCTCGCGGCCCCGCAAGGTAAGAACGTAGGCGAGCTTGCCGTCCTTGTCTATCGTCTCTCCCGTGATACGGCCGGGGAGCTGGCGGACGAACTCCTCCTTCGTCGCCATGTAGCCAGCGTAGGGACCGCCGAACATCAGCGGCATCCCTAGCGGCTGGGCCTCGCCGACGGCCACGTCGGCCCCGAGGTTTCCCGGAGCTTCGAGGACGGAGAGTGAAACGGGATCGCACACCGCAACACAGAGCGCTTCCACGCCGTGCGCCGCCTCCGACGCCGCCTCGATATCCTCGACGACCCCGAAGAAGTTCGGGCTCTGCACGAAGACGCCGGAGACGTCGTCCGGGAGGTCGGAGAAGTCCGTCGTCCCGTTCTCGAACGGGAGCTCCACGACCTCGACTCGGTAGGTCTCTATGACCTCGCGGTAGCGCGGGTTCAGGCCCGCTGAGACGGCGACCTTGGGATTTCGTTTCGTCAGACGGGCGGTCATCAGGGCGGCTTCCACGACGGCGTTTGCGCCGTCGTAGACGGAGGCGTTGGAGATCTCCAGCCCCGTAAGCTCAGAGATCATCGACTGGAACTCGAAGATCGACTGCAGGGTGCCCTGGCTGATCTCCGGCTGGTACGGCGTGTAGCAGGTCAGGAACTCGCCGCGCGATATGATCGCACCGATGGCCGAGGGTACGATTCTGTCGTAGGCGCCTGCACCGAGGAAGATCGGGGACCCCGAAACGTTCTGCTTCGCCAGAGCATCGACCTCTCTGAGCGCCTCGTACTCGGAGAGGGCTGGCGGGAGGTCGAGCTCTCCCTCGTACTTCGGCTGGACGTCGGCGAAGAGATCGTCCAAGGAATCGACCCCGATGGCCTCCAGCATCTCCTTTATATCGGCCTCTGTGTGCGGTGTGAATCGCGCCACGCGGCTATACCCCCTTGTCGGGTGAGCGTTACTTTTTCCGCCCTGTCCCAAACCTGAGAGTGTTACCCCGTCGGCGCCGACCCGGCGACGCCGGATCGAACTCTCCAGGACGCCCTCCGGCACGCGGTCCTTCTGCCTGAGAGATTCGGTCCGCCTCTACACGGACCTTTCACCTTCGGCGGCCGCCACGAGGTCTCCCCCATCCTCCAGACGACTCTCTCCCGCAGCCCTCACCGGGCAAGTTCGGACTATAGCATAAGGGCGCCGGCGGTTGGGCTTCCCTACGTGTACGCCTCGCGCCCAACCCTGACTGAATCCCGCTCCGCGAAGTGCTCGCTTATGTACTTCTCGCCCTCGTCGCAGAAGAGGGTGACAATGTTCCGAAGCTCGGGGTAGGCTTCGCGGACCTTCCTTGCAGCGATGAGGTTGGCGCCGCTTGAGGGGCCGACGAAGAGGCCGTACTTGCGGGCGAGGTGGCGCATCTCCTCGACCGCCTCCTCGGAGTCGACGGTGAGGGCGTCATCCACCAGCCGCCGGTGGCGTTCGAAGATGCCGGGGACGAACCCGTCCGAGATGCCCTCGATCAGGTGGTCCCCGATCTCACCGCACAGGATCGTCGACGACTCGGAGGGCTCCATCGCGAAGAGCTTGACGTCTCTGTTCACCTCGCGGAAGGCCTGGCCAACCCCGATCAGGGTTCCTCCCGTCCCGACGCCCATGACCATGGCGTCAGGCACAACGCCATCCGGAAGCTGGGAGAGTATCTCTGGCCCGAGCCAGATCCTGTTCTCCTCCACGTTCCACTCGCTCTCGAACTGCGAAGGGCAGAAGTAGCCCGGCTCGCGCCCAAGCTCCTTGGCTTTTTCGAGGGCCTCGTTGACGTGGAAGTGCCCTACCTCCATCACCTCGGCCCCGAAGGCGCGGCTGATGGCGACGCGCTCGCCGCTCATCCCCTCGGGCATCACGACGAGCATCCTGTAGCCCTTGACCGCCGCGACCATCGAGAGGGCGTTGCCCGTGTTGCCGCTCGTGGCTTCGACGATGGTGTCACCCGGTTTGAGCAAACCCTCGACCTCGGCGCGTTCGATCATGTACTTTGCGATCCTGGCCTTTATGGACCCCGACGGGTTCAAGTACTCCAGCTTGCAGTAGATGCCCTCGACCTCGAGCATCGGCGTGCTCCCTATGGCGTCGAGCACGCTGTTGGATAGACCGCTCTTCATTCCGACCACCTCCTACTCAGGGGTAACGTATGCCCCAGAGAGGCCACCGTCAACCATGAAGGTGGAGGCGCTGACGTAAGATGCGTCGTCTGAAGCGAGGAATAGGACGGCGTTTGCGATCTCGGTCGCCTCCGCGAACCGGCCCATCGGCAGGTGCACAAGCCTGCGCTGCGCCTTCTCGGGGTCTTTGGAGAAGAGCTCCTGCAAGAGCGGCGTATTCACGGGGCCGGGGCAGAGGGCGTTGACGCGTATCCCACGCCTGGCGAACTCGACCCCTAGCTCGCGGCTTAGGGCGAGCACGCCGCCTTTGGAGGCCGTGTAGGAGATCTGGGACGTCGCGGCCCCCATCACGGCGACGAAGGAGGCGGTGTTGATGATCGAACCCCCTCCCCGCTCCAGGAGGTGCGGGATGCCGTACTTGCAGCACAGGAAGACAGACTTCAGGTTCACGTCCTGTACGCGCTGCCAGGCTTCAAGGCCGGTCTCCAGGATAGAGTCGTCGTCTGGCGGCGAGATGCCAGCGTTGTTGAAGAGTACGTCTATGCCGCCGAAACGCTCCGCCGTCTCGCTGTACATCCTCTGCACGTCGCCTTCTTCGGTGACGTCGGCGTGGACGTAGAGGCCGCCCAGCTCACGCGCTACCTCGTTGCCCGGTTCGTCGGCGAGGTCGGCTATGCAGACGCTGGCGTCCTCCTCGGCGAAGCGTCGGGCCGTCTCACGTCCTATGCCGCTCGCGCCCCCTGTTATGACGGCGACCTTCCCCTCCAGGCGTCCCGGCATATCAGCCCTCCTCCGTGGACAGGTAGACGTTCTTTATCTCCGTGTAGTAGTCGAGTGCGTGCGGGCCGAGCTCGCGTCCGACGCCCGACTGCTTCATCCCGCCAAAGGGCGTAGGGACTCGGACCGAGGTGTTCGAGTTTATGGAGAGGACGCCGGTCTCGATGCGGCGGGCGACGCGCAGGGCGCGGGCGCCGTTCTCGGTCCAGATCGAACCCGATAGGCCGTAGATCGTGTCGTTGGCCTGCCTTATAGCGTCCTCCTCGTCATCGAACGGGATCACGGCGACTACGGGGCCGAAGATCTCCTCCCTCGCCGCTTTATCTTCGTTGGATACAGGAGCGAGGACGGTCGGCGGGTACCAGAACCCTGCACCAGAAGGCGCTTCGCCCTGGATCGCCACGGGCGCGTCTTCCAGGACGTATGCGGCGACCTTCTCGCGGTGGTCGGCGGAGATGAGGGGGCCCATCTCCGTCTCCTCGTCGAACGGGTCCCCGACCCGCATCCCCGTAACGGCGGGCTCCATCAAGGAGAGAAACTCGTCGAAGACGCCCCTCTGGACGAGAATGCGCGAGCGGGCACAGCAGTCCTGTCCTGCGTTGCCGAAGACGGCGACTGGCGCCGAGGCGGCGGCCTTCTCCAGGTCGGCGTCGGCGAAGACGACGTTCGCCGACTTGCCGCCGAGCTCCAGGGTTACGCGCTTTATAGTGCCTGCGGCGCCGGCCATTATGTCCTTTCCGACCTCCGTAGAGCCCGTGAAAGCGACTTTGGCGACGTCGGGGTGCTCGACGAGCCTCTTGCCGACCCTGCTCCTAGGTCCTACGACGACGTTCACGACGCCCTCGGGGATGCCTGCTTCTAGAGCTATGCGCTCGAACTCGAGGGCACTCAGCGGTGTGAGCTCGGCCGGCTTGAGGACGAGCGTGTTGCCGGCTGCGAGGGCAGGGGCCATCTTCCAGCTCGCTATGGTGAGCGGGAAGTTCCAGGGGACGATCAGGGCGACTACGCCCAGGGGTTCGCGGAATGTGAAATCCACGCCGCCGGAGACAGGGATGGTGTCGCCGAGCAGGCGCTCCGGCATCCCTGCGTAGTAGTGGAAGGTCTCGGCGACCATCGCCATCTCGCCGCGGGAGTCGCCGATGGGCTTGCCCGTGTTCTCCGACTCAAGCCGCGCCAGGTTCTCCTGCTCGGATTCGAGGGCGTCTGCGAGGCACCTGAGGAGGCGCGAGCGGTCGGCAGGCTCGACGTCCCGCCACTCCGGGAACGCCCTCTTGGCGCGGGCTACGGCGGCGTCGGCGTCGTCTTCCGTGGCCTGTTCGAGGCTCTTAAGCACCTCTTCTGTCGCCGGGTTCAGGACTTCGAGCATCTAGGAGACCTCCGAAACTAGGGCTTTTATGAGCTGGCTCTTCTCGTCCTCCTCGGGGTGCCAGAGCACGCCTAGCACGAACGAGCATGAAGGGTCTTCGAGCGCCTCTACCGCATCGTCTTCTGTGGCCCAGCCGGTTGCGGTGAGGCCGCTCCCCACCTCCTTTATCCCCTGGTGGTGGTGCGACTTGACCGACGTCGTCACCGAGCCCGCGGCGCGGGCGGCCAGAGAGTCTGGTTCGAGGCGAACCTCGTGGTCGGCGAAGACGCCGGGCGTGTGGCGGTGCTCCTCGTGGCCGAGCACGTCGGGGAGGTGCTGCTCTATCGTGCCCCCGTAGGCGACGTTGAGGACCTGCATCCCGCGGCAGATGCCGAGGATGGGCATCTCGCGCTCGAGGGCCGTCCGTACCAGCGCGAGCTCGTAGGCGTCGCGCTCCTCCTGCACAGGTCCCGTCTCGGGGTGCGGTTCGTGGCCGTAGAGTGTGGGGTCCAGGTCCCCCGCCCCCCCTGTGACGATCAGCGCGTCGATCAGGTCGAGCACACCCCCCGGGTCCCTGGCGTCCTCAGGATCTGGTGGCAGTACGACCGGGCGACCACCGGCGCGCTGCACGGCCTCTATATAACGCGCCGGGCTGATGATCGCCGGTATGTTCTCCCAGACGCCGTAGCTCACCATCTCGGTCGCCGCGGTGACGCCTATGTTCGGCCTGGGGCTCACAGGCGCTCGAAGTTGCGGTAGCGTTCCCAG
>CADDZK010000044.1 GCA_902812425.1 Actinomycetota bacterium | reverse complement strand
GTCATCGCAGGGTGGGGGCTGTGCGTCGACGCCGGTCTGTCCCGTAGGGACGAACTCCGGGGAGAGGTCGGCCTCCCTGGCCGCGCGTTCTATCTCCAGGGTCGCCGTCATCTTGCCTATGGCGCTGTCCGTGCCGACGGTGAGCGCGATTTTAGGCCCTACCCCGAAGCCCTCCCCGGAGAAGAGCGGGATGCCCTCAGGCGGCTCGCGCACGTCCCAGACGTTTGCTTCCGGGAACTCTGTTGCGAGGCGCTGGTGGAGGCCGCTGACGATCTCGAGGCCGGCCCCGGCCGCCTCCCGCAACGTCTCCATCCACTCCTCAGGGAGCCGCCCGCCCGCGGGGGCGAGCCCGACGAGGACCGAGGTCGGCGAGAACGCAAGCGCCTCTTCGAGCGTCCCTACTACGGGGGCGTCGCGCCCGAGGTCGGGCAGGACGTCGAGCACGCGCTTCCCCGCGAGCGTCGAGTCCATAACACAGACGACCTCGTCCTTGCCGTAGCGGATCAGGCCGTGGGCCGTCTTGGCGTGGCGGTTCGCGAACCAGCCCTCCGCCAGGATCGCGTACCGCCGCTCGGGAGCCTGGGCTCGGATCATCTCGGCTCCACCCCCAGTCCAGGGGCTTCGGAGAGCAGGATGCGCCCGTTCTCGTAGGCTGGTCCCGAGTAGGGATCGTCGGCGAGGAGCATCGCGCCGTCCAGATCGACGAAGTCGACTAGGCCGGAGATCTGGGCCGCCGCCGAGATGCCGAGCGAGGTCTCGACCATGCAGCCGAGCATGACGAGCATCCCGTGGGCGCGGGCCGTGTGGATCATCTGAAGCGCTCGTCTGATCCCACCGCACTTGGCGAGCTTGACGTTGACCCCGCTGACACAGCCTGCGAGTTCAGGCACGTCTCGGGCGGTGATGGAACTTTCGTCTGCGATCACGGGCACCGGAGAGGCGGCCTCCTTCGCCCCACGCAGCGCCTCAGGCCCTGCCGAGGCGGGGACGGGCTGCTCGATCATACCGACTCCTATCTCCTTGAGCTCAGCCACTACCTCCACGGCCTCATCCGGGGAGAAGGCCTCGTTGGCGTCCACCCAGAGCTCGGCCTCCGAAGATTCTCGGACCGCCCGCAGCGTCCGTACATCTTCCCATCCACCCACCTTTACCTTCAGGATCGGGTGCGTGTGTAGCCGCTTCGCTTCGGCGACGGTGGTCTCCCTGTCGGCTATGCCCAGAGTGTAGGCCGAGACGGGCTCTGGCCTGCCCAGCCCGAGGAGGCGGTAGACGGGCACGCCGAGCCGTCTGGCCGCGAGGTCGTGCAAGGCGTTGTCGAGGGCCGTGAGCGCAGAAGGAGGCAGCGCCTCGTTGTGCGCGAGGGTGCCCTCGATATCCCACGGGTCCCCGACCTCGGCGTCCTCCAGGGCGGCGGCCACGCCTTCGGCGTCCTGGCCGTAGTAGCGGGTAGGGGCGGCCTCGCCCCTGCCCGTGACGCCATCCTCCTCTATCTCGAACAGGACGCGCTCGAAGGCGTCGGCCGAGCTGCGGGCAATCGCGAAGGTGCGCTCGGTGTGCACCGTTATCGTCTTTACGTTCGTCTGCAGATCCACCCTCCCCTACTGTGTCCGGGATCGCATTGTAGCGTCGGCGGGCGTGCGCGTCGCTCCTTCCGGTTGACGAGGCACTCGGGAGGGTAGGATGATGGGGCAGGGTCCGGAGAAGAGAATGGGGGATACTCATGGCGATAGACCTGTCTTTGTTCAACAACTCGGTGGGCACGCTGCTCGACCACCTCACCCGCCACTACGCAGATGATGCGAAGCTCGAAACCTATGTGATCTGCGCCAGGGTGAGGAGCGCGAAAATACCAGGGGGCAGCGGGATCAACTGGATAGTGAACCCAGGCGGCGAGGAACTGGCCGGGGGCTTGCTGCGCGACGTGCTGAAGGCCGTCGAGGGCGACGGAAACCGGCCGTGAAGGCTCGCAGGCTGTGACGGGGGAGATGCCGGTGTGAGCGCTCCCCGGACGAACGCCCAGGAGTGGGACTTGATCTCGCGCGCCTCCCGCGGCGACGTCGAGGCGTTCTCGGAGTTGGTACGTGCGCATTCCGCCCTCGTGCGCGGGGTCACGCTTCGCATGCTGGGGAGCCAGGAGGCCCAGGACGCGAGCCAGGAGGTCTGGATCCGGGTCTGGGCGAACATGCAAAGCTTCAGGGGAGAGAGCACCTTCAGTACCTGGCTGCACACCGTCACGGTCAATACCTGCCTGAGCTTCCGGCGCAAGGAGTCGCGCAGGAGGACACGCGAGGTCGAAGAGGAGATGGAGCAGCTCTCCGAGCCAGAAGGCTCCGACACCGATCCCGAAGAGGCGGCGCTCGACGAGGAACGCAGGGTGGAGATCCTGATAGCCCTCGACAACGTCAGGCCCGAGCACCGCGCCGCCATGGTCATGCGTCACATGGATGGTCTCTCCTGCGCCGAGATCTCCGAGGCCCTCGGCGTCCCCGACGGAACCGTCAAAGGATGGGCCCGCAGGGGGAGGGCAGCCATGCTCGCCGCCCTGACCCGGGGCTCTCCCGAGCGAATAATCGTCCCCCACGATACAGGCAGGGAGACGATCCCACAGAGCGCCCAGGACGACGCCGCGAGCGCCCCCGAACCCGTATAACCCTGCACCGCAGAGAGGCCCTCTGTTAAAACGCGGTTAAAAAAATGAAGCCTGCAAGAGCAGCATTTATACTGGCGCTGGCCTTGCCGGATCTTAAACAGGAGTGCGTGCTTTGGCAACGAACGCGGCGGAGATCCTGATAGTCGAGGACGACGAGGTGATCATGGGCACCCTCGCCTACAACCTCTCCCGCAACGGCTTCGGGGTGCAGGGGACGACCAACGGCGCGGAAGCGCTCCGTCTGGCGAGGAAGTTGAGACCAGACCTGATCCTGCTCGACATCATGCTCCCTGGTGAATCCGGGATAGAGGTGTGCGAGAGGATACGCGAGCGTGACCAGAGCGTGGTGATCGTGATGATTACGGCCAGGGACGCCGAGGAGGACAAGGTCCGCGGGTTCGAGGCCGGCGCAGACGACTACGTGACGAAGCCGTTCGGCATGAACGAGCTCATCGCCCGCATTAACGCGAACCTCAAGCGCAGCGAGACGGGCAGCAGGGGCAAGATCATCGAGGTCGGAGACCTGCAACTGGACACGAAGAACTTCACGGCCCTCGTCGGCGGAGAGCCGCTCACCCTGCGCCTGAAGGAGTTCGAGCTCCTCGCCGCCCTCGCCTCGACCCCTGGTGAGCTGAGGAGCCGCGAAGAGCTCGCGAAGCAGGTCTGGGGACACGCGGGCGTCGGCTCCTCGCGCACGATAGACGTTCATATACGCAGGATAAGGGCCGCGCTCGAGGAGAGGTCGTCCTACGAGTACATCCACACGGCGCGCGGTCTCGGCTACCGTTTCGAGGCGAAGCCGAGGAGCACCGCAGCCTCGCTCTCAGAACGCAGGGAGTAGAGGTGACGCTGGAGAGACAGAACGTCAGCCCCGACGAGCTCCAGAGGGTCAACAAGATCCGGCGCGACTTCGTCGCGAACGTCTCACACGAGTTGAAGACCCCTGCGACGAGCCTGAAGCTACTGGCCGAAAGCCTCGAGGAGACCCTCGACGACGACCCGGTCCAGGCGCGCCTTTTCGCCGCACAACTCAAGAAGGAGACCGAAAGGCTCGCCCACCTCATAACGGACCTCCTCGACCTGGCGCGCCTCGAGAGCCAGGAAACCGTCGACCGCCCGACGCTCGTGGACGTGCGCGGCGTCCTGATGAGTGTCCTCGCCCGCATGAGACGCGTCGCCCGTGGAAAGGAGATCACCCTGCAGTGGAAGCGCTTCGGCAAGGCTGCCCACTACACGGTCTACGGCGACGAGACACAGCTGGCCTCCATGTTCACCAACCTCGTGGATAACGCCGTGCAGTACACGCCGCCCGGCGGCAGGGTCGAGGTGGCCGGGGGTTCCGAGGGCCCCGAGATAGTCATAAGCATCTCGGACACGGGCATAGGCATCCCCGAGGAGAAGATCCCGCGCATCTTCGAACGCTTCTACCGCGTGGACAAGGCGCGCTCCAAGGCGACCGGCGGGACCGGACTCGGCCTCTCCATAGTGAGGCACGTGGCCGAGAACCACGGCGGTCGCGTCACCGTCGAGAGCGTCCTCGGCGAAGGTTCTACCTTCACCGTCTACCTGCCGCGCGCCTGAACGAACCCTCCGCCCTGGCCCGAGAGAACGCCAGCTAGAGAGCATGCTCCACTCCAACCCCGGTACTAGTACCGGGTGCTAGCATTCGGGTATACTTCCGGCCGTACCAGCCTGCGAGGCGTCTACGGAATGTCGCCAACGAACTGACGACGGGATCGAACGCCCGGTACGGGATGCCCGGGCGCGGCGGATGTGGAGAGGCATAGAGCATGGAAAGGAAGAGACCCGGACGTTTCCACGTAAGCAACCGCGTGTTGTTGGGTGCGATCTGCCTCGCCGTACTCTTGTGGCTCTTCGACACCTTCCTTGACGCCTTCGTGTTTCACAAGGGGACCTTCGCAGAGAGGCTGTTCTGGATCGAGCCCGACGAGCTGTGGTCGCGTCTCACTCTCACCGTGGGGACCATCATCCTCGCCGTCGTCGTTCAGCGCGGCATCAACCGGCGTGAACGGATCGAAGAAGCGCTCAGGGAGGAAGAGGAGCGTTTCAGAAGCCTCTCAGACGCCACCTTCGAGGGCGTGGCCATAAGCGAGAACGGGAGGGTCTTGCAGACGAACAAGGCCTTCGCCGAGATGTTCGGCTACGAGACTACCGAGGTCGTCGGCATGTCCGCGGTCGATTTTATGGCGCCCGAGTCGCGCGAGGTAACGCTGCGGCACATCTCCTCCGGCTCCGAGGAGCCGTACGAGGCCGGAGCCATCAAGAAAGACGGCACGAGGTTCGACGTGGAGGTCAGGGGGAAGAGGTCGTCGTATCTGGGTCGCCTCGTCAGGATAACCGCTCTGCGCGACGTCACGCAGCGCAAGCGGGTCGAACAGAGGCTCAGGGAGGCCGAGCAGAGGTACCGGGCGCTGGTAGAGCAGGCCCCCGCGGTCGTCTACATGCAGGAGATAGGGAGTCCCGACGCCGCCATGTACATGAGTCCTCGGATAGAGGACTTGACGGGGTACTCTCCCGAGGACTGCAAGGACCCTGACCTCAGGTGGCGTATGGTGCACCCCGAGGACCGCGAGAGGATGCAATCTGAGGATGAGCGGAGTGTAGAGCCGGGCGAGGTCGTCACGACGGAGTACCGCGTGATCCACCGCGACGGCAGGGTGGTGTGGGTGCGTAACGAGTCCGTGATAGTCGAGGAGGAGCCGGGCGGGTCGCGCTACTGGCAGGGGTTTATGCTCGACATCACCGAGCGCAAGAAGGCCGAGGAGGCGCTGAGGAGGAGCGAGGAGCGCTACCGGCTGGTCGCCCAGGCCACCGACGAGACGATCTGGGACAGCGACATCCTGGCCGACGAGCAGACCTGGAATGGGGCGGTCCAGACCATGTTCGGCTATCCCCCGGGACAACGAACCCGGACCGCCTGGTGGGAAGAGCGCATACACCCAGATGACAGGGAAAGGGTGCTATCCAGCGTCGCCGCCGCGCTGCAGGCGGGCGAAGACATGTGGTCGGAGGAGTACCGCTTCAGGCGCGCCGACGGCGAGTACTCCACGGTCGTGGACCGTGCATACGTCATGCGCGACGCGGAGGGCAGGGCCGTGCGGATGATCGGCTCGATGGCTGACGTCACCGAGCGCCAGCATGCTGCGAAGGAGCTGCGCGAGAGCGAGGAACGTTACCGCAGGCTCGTCGAGACCGTGCAGGAGGGCATAGCCTACGTCGCCCCGGAGGGGGGCGTGATCAACTACTGCAACACGGCCTACGCCGAGGTCTTCGGCCTCTCGCCCGAGGAGCTCGTGGGGAGATCTTTCTTCGAGTTCGTGAGCGAGGAGGAACTCGAGAGGGTTCTCAGGCAGCGCGAACTGAGGCTCGAGAACGTCGGGTCGGCTTACGAGGTCACCGTGAGCGTCGGAGGGGCGAAGAAGGTTCTCTCCGCCACGGGCTCCCCCATCTTCGAGGCGGACGGCTCCTACCGCGGAGCGGTGCAGACCATAGTCGACGTCACCAAGCGCAAGGAGGCAGAGGAGGAACTCAAGCGCAGGGCCCAGCTGCTGGACCTCACGCAGGATGCCGTCATAGTCCGCGACACCGAGGGCACGATCTCCTTCTGGAACCGCGGCGCCGAGGAGATGTACGGCTGGAAGAAGGAAGAGGCCCTGGGCCAGACCACCCACGCCCTGCTCAAGACGCAGTTCCCCGAGCCGATAGAGAAGATACGCGCCGAGCTACTGCGCGACGGCCGCTGGGAGGGCGAGCTCGGGCACAGCAGAAGAGACGGTGAGCGGATCGTGGTGGCGAGTCGCTGGGCCTTGCAGACAGACGAGAGCAGCGAATCCCGGACGTGGCTGGAACTCAACACCGACATCACGGAGCGCAAGCGTTACGAAGAAGCTCTGAGGGAGGCGCGGCTGGCGGCAGAAGAGGCCAACCACGCCAAGAGCGAGTTCCTGGCGAACATGAGCCACGAGATAAGGACGCCGATGAACGGTATCGTGGGCATGACCGACCTCCTGCTCGACACCCCGCTCGACAGCGAGCAACGCGAGTACGCCGAGACGGTCAGGCTCTCGGGTGAGAACCTCATGATGATCATCAACGACATCCTCGACTTCTCCAAGATAGAGGCCGGCGCGATGCGCCTCGAGACCATAGACTTCGACCTGCGCACCGCCGTGGAGGACGTTACGGTGCTGCTCGGGGGCAAGGCGCAAGACAAGGGACTGGAGCTGGCGAGCCTGGTCGAGTACGACGTACCGATGGCCTTGAGGGGCGACCCCGGCCGCCTGCGACAGATCCTCACCAACCTCCTCGGCAACGCCATAAAGTTCACCGACGAGGGGGAGGTGATCGTGCGGGTCGGGCTCGCCGATGAGGACGAGGAGAGCGCCACGGTACGCTTCGAGGTCTCCGACACAGGTATCGGCATATCGCCAGAACAGCAGGAACGCCTCTTCCTCGCCTTCACCCAGGCGGACGCCTCGACCACCCGCCGCTACGGAGGTACGGGCTTAGGGCTCGCCATCAGCAAGCAGCTGGTGGAGATGATGGGTGGACAGATAGGCGTAGAGAGCGAGCCGGGCGAGGGCTCCACCTTCTTCTTCACCGTGACCTTCGAGAAGCAGCCCGTACACGCCCATTCCACGCCGGGCGTCTCCGCCGGCCTCGCGGAGCTGCGGGCGCTTGTCGTCGACGATAACGAAGCCAACCGCAAGATCCTCGAGGAGCAGCTCTCTTCCTGGGGTGTGCTGGGCACGAGCGTCGAGGATGGCCGGCAGGCCCTCGAGGAGCTGCGGAGCGCAGTCGAGGACGATGAAGCCTACGACCTGGCGATCCTCGACATGCAGATGCCGCGGATGGACGGGATGGAGCTCGCCCGCTCCATCAAAGCAGACCCCGTGCTCTCCCAGACTCGGCTGGTACTGCTGACCTCCATGGGACGTCGCGGAGACGGCGAAGCGGCCCTGCAATCCGGGATAGAGGCCTACCTCACGAAGCCCGTAAGGCAATCGGAGCTCTACAACGTACTCACTACGGTGATGAGCGAGAGGGCGCCGGGTGCACAGACGCGGCTCGTCACCCGCTACAGCCTCAGGGAGAGAAAGGCCAGAGCACGCGCCAGGGTGCTCGTCGCCGAGGACAACCCCGTAAACCAGAAGGTCGCCGTACGCATGCTGGAGAACCTGGGTTACATGGTCGACGTCGCAGGGGACGGCCAGGAGGCGCTCGAAGCCCTGGCGGGCAACTCCTACGACGCCGTGCTGATGGACGTGCAGATGCCGCGGATGGACGGCTACGAGGCGACCGCGGAGATCCGGCGTCGCGAGGGCGAAGGTCCTCGCGTACCCGTAATCGCCATGACGGCCAACGCCATGCAGGGCGACAGGGAGAAGACCATCGAGGCGGATATGGACGACTACGTCTCGAAGCCTGTAAAGCCGGAAGATCTGGGCGCCGTGCTCAAGCGCTGGGTCCCCAAAGAGCCCTCCGAAGGCGATGAGTCTCCGCATGAAGCCCCCCTCGACCACGACGTGCTCGCCGGATTGCGCGGGCTGCAGGGTGGAGAGGAGACGAACATCGTGGGCGAGCTCGCCGATCTGTTTCTAGGCGATGCACGCTCGGGGATCGAGACGCTCGAAGAGGCCATAAACAAGGGCGACGCACCGGCTGTAAGGGAAGTCTCGCACACGCTCAAGGGCAGCTCGGGCAACATGGGCGCGAGGAGGATGGCTGAGCTGTGCGCGCAGCTCGAAGAGGCCGGCGCCTCAGGCGACCTCTCGCGAAGCTCCGAGCTTCTCGAACGGCTCGAGGAAGAGTTCGGGCGGGTCGACCGGGCTCTCAGGGCCGAGGTCGGTGGGAGCAGAGGTTGAGGGTACTCATAGCCGAAGACGACGCCGTCTCGCGTACGATCCTGCGGCGCTCCATAGAGAAGCTCGGCCACGAGTGCCTCACCGCCGAGGACGGAGAGGCCGCCCTCCAGCTCTACAGGAAGACCGAGGAGGTGGACCTCGTCATAAGCGACTGGATGATGCCGGGCGTCGACGGCCTAGAGCTTTGCCGCCGGATCAGGAAAGAGGAGAGCGACGGGTACACTTACTTCATCTTTCTGACGGCCCTCGGGGACAGGGACCACCTGCTCATGGGCCTCGAGGCCGGCGCCGACGACTACCTCTCCAAACCGCTCGACCGCGACGAGCTGCGGATGCGCCTCATCTCGGCCTTCCGCGTTACGCAACTGCACAGGCGTCTGGCCGCCCAGAACGAGCAGCTCGAGAAGCTGAACCGCAGGCTCTTCGAGGAGTCGCGCAAAGACCCTCTGACGAACCTGGGCAACAGGCTACGCCTCAACGAGGACCTCGACGTCCTTCAGGCGAGGGCTGAGCGCTACGGGCACAACTACGCCGTCGTTCTGTGCGACGTGGACCGCTTCAAGCGCTACAACGACCACTACGGCCACCTCGCCGGGGACGGGGTCTTACGCAGGGTGGCAGGGGCCATCGCCAACCAGCGCCGCAGCGGGGACACCGCCTACCGCTACGGAGGTGAGGAGTTCCTCGTCATACTGCCCGAGCAGCCCATCGAAGCGGCCACCGCGGCGGCAGACCGTCTCCGCAGAGCCGTGGAGGATCTGCGCATACCCCACGAGACCAATCGCCCTCATGGGATCGTGACCGTAAGCGTCGGCGTCGCGGCCGTCTCAGCCGGGCATCCGACGAGCGCAGACGAGTTGCTCAAGCAGGCCGACACAGCACTCTACAAGTCCAAGGAAGCGGGCCGTAACCGCGTCGCTTCCCACGGGAGCGTGAACGGCGGTTGAGGCCCCCTCTCCTCTCAGCCGCCGCGGTCCCGCCTCACGCGCCAGAGCAGGGTCCTCACGCGGGCGGCCAGCTCATCGGGGGAGAAGGGTTTGGTCACGTAGTCGTCGAGGCCCGTCTCGAGACCCTCGATGACGTCGCGCTCGCCCTGACGGGAGGTGAGCATGATGACGGGGAGGGTGGCAAGCTCGGAGTTCGGGCTGCTCCTGATACCCCTCACGAGCTCGAGGCCGTTCGTGCGAGGCATCAGGCTGTCGGTGATGATCAGGTCCGGTACGTATCCCCCCTCGAGCAGGTGGAGCGCCTCCTGGCCGTCCTGGGCCTCGGTAACCTCGTAGCCGAGCCCGGAGAGCTTCGCCACCACGATACGCCGCACGATACGGTCGTCGTCGGCCACCAGAATCTTCGAGTCGCTCGTATCCAAGGGTTGATCGCCTCGCTAGGTATTCGCGTACACACAGTACAACGCCGGCTAGAGATTATAGTGCCCGAGACCGCAGGATTTGTAACTTGATGCAGGGTTTGAGCCTGACACTGTGGGCCGTCGTACTCATGGTGGTACTTAACGTGGTGCTCGTGACGCTCACGCTGGGGACCAAGGTCGTGCGCTCCGTGAGAGAGCGCACGACGAAGTCGAGGATGAACAGGCTGGAATCGGCCCTCGACGAGTCCCTGGTCTCGGGCGAGGTCCATCCCGGCCTGCTGCGGCTCGGCGACAGGGACATGGACCTGCTCGCTCTCCTGATGATCGATTACCTCTCCATGCTGCGCGGGGCACAGCGGGAATGGCTCGTCGCGCTCGCGGAGGAGGCCGGCCTGGTGATGAGGTACTTCATGAGGCTGCGCGCCAGCAACCGCTGGCGGAAGGCCCGCGCCGCCGAGAACCTCGGATACTTCGGCGGTCCCGAAGCCGTAGCCCCGCTGACGGAGCTGCTCTCCCACCCGGACGAGACCGTGAGGGCGGTGGCGGCCAGGGCGCTGGCCCGCATAGGGACCCCGGAGGTGGCCGAGGCCCTGGCGAGGACGCTGAACGATCCCTCCGAGCTCACCCGCCTGAGGATGGCCGAGAACCTGGAGCGTATAGGCCCCCTCGCAACGGGACCTCTCGTGGAGGCGTTGGAGAGCGGCGACCCGAGGGCGCAGGTGCTCGCCGCCCGCATACTCGGCAACCTCAGGGCCGCGAAGGCCTCCCCTTTCCTGTGCAGGGCTCTGTCCTCAGCGGATACGCTGACCGACGTCAGGGCCCAGGCCGCGCTGGCCCTCGGCAAGATAGGCAATCCCGAGGACGTGCCAGCCCTCCAGAAGGCAACCGAGGACGAAGACTGGCCGGTTCGGGCGCAGGTCGCCAACGCCCTCGGTATGATCGGGGACCTCTCCACTATCCCGACCCTCAAGAGGTTGAGCGTCGACGAGGAGTGGTGGGTGCGGCTGAACGCGAGCAGGGCCCTCGCGAACTTCGGTCCCGCGGGGGAGAGGGCTCTCGTCGAGATCCTCGAGTCGGATGACCCCTTCGCCCGCGACAGGGCCGCAGCCACCCTGGAAGAGAGGGGCACCGTCAGGCGGGTCGTCGAGGAGTTACGGCTCCAGGGAGAGAGGGGCGCGGGGGCCAGGGCGATGGTCAGCGCGATGATGAGGACAGGCGCCGTCAGGTACCTCGAGCGCCTCGCCAGGACCATGCCCGATGAGGCCGCGCGTTCAGCGCTCGTGCGGACCATGGAGGAGACCCGTGACTCTTAGCGACTTCATAGTCTTCGTCAACTACTTCGTGCTCGGCTACTTCCTGGCGATCAACGGCGTCTACCTCGCGCTGTATTTGATCTCCTTCTTCGAGATCGCCGACTACGTCAGGCGCGAGACGTTCTCGGGGTTCTCGGAGCTCTTCGGCTCGAACTACGCCCCGCCGGTCTCCGTGGTCGTCCCGGCCTACAACGAAGAGGCGACCATCGTCTCCAGCGTCCGCTCCTTCCTCACCCTTCACTACCCTCTCCACCAGGTCGTCGTCGTCAACGACGGCTCCAGAGACGGCACGCTGGAGGCACTGATAGAGGAGTTCGACCTCTACGAGTCCGACCAGCCCGTCAGAATGCAACTAAAGACCGCGCCGCTGCGCTGCGTCTACACGGCCCCCCACGAGCGTCTCGTCGTCGTCGACAAGGAGAACGGCGGGAAGTCCGACGCCCTGAACGCCGGCGTCAGCGTCGCCAGCTACCCGCTGGTCTGCTGCATGGACGCAGACATCATCCTCGAAGAAGACGCGCTGCTCAGGATCGCGCGCCCCATGATCGAGTCAGGCTCCGTCGCCGCGGTGGGCGGGATCGTCAGGGTCGCCAACGGCTGCGAGTTCGAGAAGGGCCGCATCGTGAAGGTCAAGACGCCTAGGAAGGCCCTACCGAACTTCCAGATCGTCGAGTACCTCAGGGCCTTTATCGCGAGCAGGACGGCGTGGAGCAAGCTGGGCTGCCTCATGATCATCTCGGGGGCTTTTGGGATGTTCCGCCGGCGCGACCTGATCTCCGCCGGAGGCTACGCCAGCGACACCGTGGGCGAGGACATGGAGCTGGTCACGAGAATGCACCGCGTCCTCCTCGAGAACGAACGCGAGTACAGGATCTCCTTCGTCCCCGACCCCATCGCCTGGACCGAGGTCCCTGACACCCTGCGCGTGCTTGGCCGCCAGCGCGACCGCTGGCACAGGGGCCTCATAGACACCCTCTTTCGGCACCGCAAGATGATCTTCAACCCGCGCTACGGCGCGGCAGGGATGCTCGGGCTGCCCTACTTCCTGATCTTCGAGCTCTTCGGCCCCGTCGTCGAGCTTCTCGGCTATATAGCCTTCGTCGCCGGCCTCGCCCTCGGCGTCCTGAACGCGGAGTTCGCCCTGGCCTTCCTGCTCGTCGCCGTCGGCCTCGGGGTCCTGCTCTCGACGGCGGCGGTCTTTCTGGAGGAGTTGCGCCTGGAGCGCTACCCCCGCTGGCGCGACCTCCTGAAGCTCACCGCCTACGGCGTCCTCGAGAACTTCGGCTACAGGCAACTCAACACCTTCTGGCGGGTGAAGGCCATCGTCTCCTACCTCCGCAAGAGCACCGACTGGGGTGCCATGGAACGCAGGGGCTTCCAGGAGCGGAAGGAGCCGCGTCTTCGGGAGAAGGCGAGCCGCCAGGGCGATATCAGATAGAGGGGGCGCGAGGGTTGTATCAACACTACGAGGTCAGGAGGCGTGCTAGCAGGAAGACGCGCACCCTGCGGCTCCTTTTTGCGCTGCTGATCGCGGTTCTGCTGGCCACCGGCCTCGTCGTCTTTCTGCGGTGGGGCAAGGTCGAGAGGCCCGTCGCTGATGAGAACGGGATCAAACAGGTCTCCACCGTCAAAGACGCCCACCTCGCCGTCTACGACGGGACGGGGTGGGACGAGAGGTTCTGGACGGGGATGAACCTCGGCGCGACGCTCCCCGGCCACGAGCCGGGCGAGGTGGCCCCGACCAAGGAGGACTACCTGCGCTGGTTCCCCGAGATAAAGAAGATGCACGTTGACGTGTTGCGCGTCTACACCATCCTCAACCCCGAGTTCTACGAGGCCCTGCGCGAGTTCAACTCCACCCAGAAAGAACCCCTGTGGGTCATCCAGGGCGTCTGGTCCCCCGAGGAGGAGCTTACCGGCGATGACCTGGAGGGCCGTAACGCATACAAGCCCGAGATAACGAAGATATTCAGGGATGAGATCACGGACGCCGTCCACGTCGTACACGGCGATACCAATTTGCCCGAGCGTCCTGGCCACGCCAGCGGCGACTACGACGCCGATATCTCGGAGTACATGCTCGGCTGGATCGTCGGGACCGAGTGGTTCCCTTTAGCCGTGCAGAAGACGGATGAGGCGAACCAGGACATGGAGCCTTTCTCGGGCAAGTATTTCCGCTCCACGAATGACGCCACGCCGTTCGAGAGCTGGTCGGCCTCGATGCTCGACAAACTGGCCCAGGAGGAGATGAAGTACGGCTGGCAGCACCCCGTCGCGCTATCCAACTGGCCTACGACCGACCCCCTGAGCCACCCCGACGAGGCCAACGATCAGGAGGACCTGGTCTCCGTCGACCCCATGCACATCGAGCCGACCGCCTCCTGGAGGGCAGGCTACTTCGCCTCCTACCACATCTATCCCGCATTCCCCGACTTCATGCGCTACGAGGAGAAATACCAGAACTACCGCACCCCGGCTGGGAGAAAGGACCCCTACGCTGGCTACCTGCACGAGCTGCGCGCCCACCACAAGGGCATACCCCTGATCGCGGCGGAGTACGGAACTTCCTCGGCGCGGGGCATGGCCCACAGGGGAGCGCTGGGCCGTAACCAGGGCATGCATACGGAGGAGGAGCAGGGGAAGATAAACGCCGACCTCCTCGACGACATCCACAACGAGGGGCTCGACGGCGGCATCCTGTTCTCCTGGCAGGACGAGTGGTTCAAGTTCGCGTGGAACACGGGGGATCTGGAGATACCGGGACGCCGCCCGATGTGGTTGAACCGCCTGACCAACGAGCAGAACTACGGCGTCATAGCCACAGAGCCAGGCGAGAGCACCGAGGATACTATTCACCTCGACGGCAAGACGGGCGACTGGGAGAAGCGCACGGGAGGCCCGCAGGGGTTGAGGGATATCCCCGACTGGGTGACAGACAGGGCGCTGGGTCGAGTCCCCGGGGTCGATGAACGAGAATATAAAGACCTCGACCTGTGCGTCACGCACGACGAGGCCTACGTGTACCTGCTCCTGAAAAACAAGGAGGGCTCGTGGCACCTGCCGGGTGAGGACGTAGACGTCGGTTTCGGCTCGCTAAAGGGCGGCAGCGACAACGCGGACAGAGCACCAGGGGTCGACTTTCCGGATGGAGGCATACAGTTCCTCTTGCAGATAAAGGGAGATAAAGACTCGCACCTGTGGGTCAACAGCGCCTACGACCAGCACACCTGGCTCTACGGCAAGAAATACGACTATATACCCCACCCCGTCATCGAGGACGACCCGCAGAAGGGCGTCTTCCTGCCGTGGAAGCTCGCCCTGAACCGGCCGCTGACCCTGCCGCAGACCAAGCGCAAGATCCCTTTCGAGGACTACGAGGTGGGCAAGATGAAGCCTGGCATAACAGACCAGTCCGACCCGAACTACGACAGCCTGGCCGACTGGTACGCAAAAGGCGACGTCCTCGAGGTCCGCATCCCATGGACGATGCTCGGCTACACGGACCCGAGCACCCTGCAGGTGTGGAAGTACCCCTACGAGGCGGACGGGATCAAATCCACCAAGGTCGACGGGTTGCGCATCTACCCGACAGTCCGTAAAGCGGACCAGACCTCGCCCGAGAAGGTTAAACCTCTCGACTACTCCTGGGACGGCTGGGACCAGCCGACCTATCACGAACGCAAGAAACAGAGCTACTACTTCCTGAAGGGTGAGTTCGAGCAGCACGATCGGGTAGCGACGCCGTGACAGGCCGTGGCGCACCTCCATCGCAGGATGGATCGCCCCTTCTAGCGACCCGCGCCCCTGCGCCGCAGACGACGGCGCGCGAGTTCAGGATTGTGCCTACCCCACCTGGATCGGCGATATCACCCTCGACGACGCCCACGGGTAGGTTGACTCTCTCACCTTTAGAGAGTTTGTCGTGCTCGACGACCTTCCCGCTGCAAGTAGGGCGTCGACGACGTAGCTCCCTACAGAGCCGGCTCTCCCGTCACGAGTAATCACCCCGATCTTTCGAGGCTACTTTTTCTGCACCCAGTTGCCCTTGTCGTTCTTCTCGTACTTCTGCTCGACGGCGCTCCAGGCGACGCGGTGGGCGCGGCTCTCCTCGCCGTACTGCTCCTCTGCGGAGTTGAAGGCCTCCTTGTAGATCTCCTGTGCGTGCTTGGGCAGGTTGTTCTTGACGCTGTCGGGTAGCTGAGTGATCTGCTTGTACGGCATCGCACTCCTTTCTCTGGATCCCTACGCTCTATCCGTACCCGGATCTTCAGGAAAGAATTCAGGGCCGGCTCAGGCGAAGTGGTCCCAGCCGTACAGTCCCTCGACCCTCTCGCCCCCGCGCCTGAAGCGGACGTCGCCTCGTGTGGCTTCTCCGATCACGGTGATGGGCACGTCCACGTTTTTCGCCAGCGCGTCGAGGACGGGCTCAGGGGCGGAGATCAGAAGCTCGTAATCCTCACCGCCCGTAGCGGCGAGTACCTCGGGGTCGTGCCCGAGAGACTCCGCAAGCTCCCTGGTATCTTCCATAACGGGCAAGAGATCCAGGTCAACGCTGCACCCCACCCCGCTCCGCCCGCACACGCGGCGCACGTCGGAAGCCAGGCCGTCTGAGAAGTCTATCATGGCACCGGCGCCGAGCCGGGCGGCGACGCACCCGGCCTCCAGCCTCGGTTCGGGCCTCAGGTACCTGCGCACGAGGCGCTCATATCCGCCAGCGTTCTGCTCGAGGGCGAGGAGCCCGGCCGCCGACGCGCCGAGCTCTCCCGTGACGGCGAGGAGGTCACCGGGTCTCGCCCCCGAGCGCAGTACGGGCCGTGCCGAGATCTCCCCGAGAATCGCCACGTCGACGGTGAGGGACTCGGCGCGCGTCGTGTCGCCCCCGAGCGGGTAGACGCCGAACCTCTCGGATGCCTCCATGACGCCCTCGAAGCAGCGCAGCGTGGTCTCCGGATCTGGCGCTCCCCCCGAGACGAGTACGAACCTCGGGGTGCCACCCATCGCCGCGACGTCGGAGGCGTTGACGGCGACGGCCTTGTAGCCGACGTCCTCCGGTGCGGCCCAGTCTTTGAAGTGGT
>CADDZK010000043.1 GCA_902812425.1 Actinomycetota bacterium | reverse complement strand
TCGATCTGTGTCCCGTAGTGCGGGTGGAGCACGACGGCGAGGCAGTGCCTCGCCCCGATCTCCTCTACTTTCGCGAGCGTCTCGAAGAGCTCATCCCACTCGTGGTCGTCCAGCCCCTCCGACTCCTCGTAGCCCTCCTCGTCTGTATCTGCCGCAATCACGAGTACTTCTGCCCCTGTGGCGGCGAAGAGGCTCGCCTGCCTCTGCACCGAGGCCAGTTCCTGATCTCGCGCCTCGGGACGGTGCATCACGACGGGCACGAAGCCCCCGACCAGCTCCAGCCCGTGGGCCGAGAGCAGCCTGGCAGCCGCCTCAGGTTCCCCTGGCAGGAAGCCGTCGGGCCCGGCCTCGACAGCAGTAAGGCCGAGGTCGGCGGCCTCGCTGAGCACCCTCTCTGCCTCCATCTGGTAGCCCCACCCAGGCACCTCGCACACGCCCCAGGAGATCGGCGCTCCCGCGACCCGCGGGCTCATGCGACCTCCGACGGCGAGACCGGACGGTGCTCGTCGAGCGAGAGGTCTGCGGCCATCGCGATCCTCAAGGCTTCGAGCGCGTCGCGCGCGGTACACGGGTTCTCGGCCTCGCCCTTGACCACGGAGAGGAAGTGCCGCATCTCCGCCGCGTAGGCGTCAGCGAAGCGTTCCTGGAAGTTCGGGTATGCCGGCTTCTCGGGAGACGGCATACCGGGCTCGACGGAGCGCAGGGGCGTGCGCCTGTCGAGGCCCACGGCGACGCTGTCTTTCGAGCCGAAGACCTCGGCCCGCACGTCGTAGCCAAGGGGGTCGTGGCGGCCCCCAGTCAGCACGGCGACGGCGCCATCTATCATCGTGATCAGGGCCGCAGAGGTGTCCACGTCGCCGTGCTCGGCGAAGAAGTCGAAGCCGCGGACGCTCCCCGTCGCGTACACTTCGTCCACCTCGCCACCGGTCAGCCAGCGCAGGATGTCGAAGTCGTGGATGTGGAGGTCGCGGAAGATACCGCCCGAGGCGGGGATGTATTCCTCAGGCGGCGGCTCGGGGTCGTGGGTGGCGAGACGGATGGAGTAGATGGTCCCGAGCGCGCCTGTCTCTACGAGACGCTTCGCTTCCGAGTAGCCCGCGTCGAATCGTCTCTGGAAGCCGATCTGGAGCGTCGCACCTGAGGACTCGACCTCATCGACGACCTCGACGGTCTCCTCGTAACCGAGCGCTATGGGCTTCTCGCAGAAGGCAGGGATGCCGGCGTCGACGGCGGCCCGGATCAAAGGCGCGTGCGCCGGCGTCGAGGCCGCGATGACGACGGCGTCGGGGCCAGCACCGAGCACGTCTTCTATCTTCCCCGCCTCGCCTCCGACCTCAGCGGCTACCGCCTCTGCGCGCTCGGGGTCGGCGTCCCCGACGAGGATCTCGTCTACATCCTCGTCCCTGGCGAGCACGCCGGCGTGGAGGGCGCCGATACGGCCAGCCCCGAGCAGTCCAACCTTCATCCGACCCCCTCAGTTCCCGACGCCAGGCGGCAAGCCGGGCGCCTCTCTCCTGGTGGGGCGCCGGTAGTCTGGTGCTCCTCCCCTCGCGTACGGGTCCGCGCCACCGACAGGTGCTGTCCGCCGGTGGTCCACCTGATGACGGCGCTCATCTCAGTCTCACTCCCATCACATAGAGACGGGCACGCGAGGGACGTCCTCGTCCGCGACGAAGTCAAGCTTCCCTCCGGCCCCTACATCGACCCACCGACAACGATGCTACTTGAGGGGCCTTCCCGCGTCAACGGGCTGCGCTGTAGGGACTGCCGGCGGGCTCTAGCCTACGACGCCCTGTCCGAGGTCGGAGGCTGCGTCTTCGTCGAGGAACAGCCTGGCGTTCGGGTGGGTCTTCAGCATCGAGGCGGGCACGCTCTCGGAGACCTCGCCCTCTACGGCCGCGGCCACGGCCCCCGCCTTGTTCGTGCCTGAGGCGAGAAGGAGGACCTCCCTCGACTCGCAGATGGTCGCCATGCCGACCGTGATCGCGCACTCCGGCGCGCGGTCCGCCTCGAAGTCGGCGGCGTTGACCTTGCGGGTGGACTCGGAGAGCCGTACGACGCGGGTGCGCGAGTCGAAGGGCGCACCTGGCTCGTTGAACCCTATGTGGCCGTTGCGTCCGATCCCGAGCACGCACACGTCTATACCACCGGCCTCCTTTATGGCCGACTCGTAGCGCTCGCACTCTGCCTCGGGGTCTGGCGCGGCCCCGTCTGGGACGAAGACGCGTGCAGGGTCGGCGTCGATCAGGCCGTAGAAGTTCTCCTTCATGTAGACGTGGTAGCTCGCGGGATGGTCGGGCGGCAGCCCGAGGTACTCGTCGAGGTTGAAGAAGGTCGCCCCGGCGAAAGAGAGGTCCCCCGAGCGGTGCATCTCGACGAGGCGCCTGTACATCCCGAGGGGAGTCGTACCCGTGGGCAGCATGAGAACTGAAGAGGGCTCTTCCGCGAGACTCTGCGCTACGACGTCGGCCACGGCCGCGCTCATCGCCTCGTAGTCTGGGACGACGTGTGCCCTCATCTCAACTCCGAGACGATCTTCTTGGCCCTCGGTATCGAGGGCGCGCCCATGCTCAGCTCCGTGACGCCGAGGCCGACGAGCTTGGGGATCATCGACGGCTCCCCCGCCGCCTCCCCACACACGCCCACCTGGATACCCGCCGCGCCGGCGGCCTCACAGATGCGCCTGATCAGGGCCAGAACGGCGGGATGGTCGGCGCTCTGCAGACGCCCGAGACGCTCGTTGCCCCTGTCTGCGGCGAGGGTGTACTGGACGAGGTCGTTCGTCCCGATAGAGAAGAACGCCGACTCCTGTGCGAGCTCATCAGCGCAGACGGCGGCCGCAGGGGTCTCTATCATCACGCCCGTCTCGACCTCCCCCGTCTCCGCCCCTTCGGCTTCGAGCTCGGCCCGGCTCTCCTCCAGCAAGGCCTTCGCCGCCTTCAGTTCCTCGACGTCGACGACCATAGGGAACATTACCTTGAGGTTGCCGTGGGCAGCGGCGCGCAGGATCGCACGCAGCTGCGGCTTGAAGAGATCCGGCGTATCGAGGCTCATCCTTATGCCGCGCCAGCCGAGGAAGGGGTTCTCCTCGTGCGGCTGGTCCACGCCTGGCAGGTCCTTGTCCCCACCCACGTCGAGCGTACGGACGATGACGGGCTTCTCGCCGAACGCCCTCGCGACGGCACTGTAGGCTTCGTACTGCTCGTCCTCTGAGGGCAACATATCTCGCTCCATGAACAGGAACTCCGTCCTGAAGAGCCCGACGCCCTCAGCACCCCACGCGAGAGCATCCTCCGCCTCCGAAGCCGAACCGAGGTTCGCGGCGACCTCGATGCGCCGCCCTTCGCTCGTGCGGGCCTCAACGTGGCGGTACTCGTCGAGGGCGGCCCTCTCGTCGGCCAGCTCCCCGGACATCCTCTCGAACTCGGCTAGCGTCTGCGCGTCGGGGTCCGTGACGGCGAGACCTTCATTACCGTCGATAGCGACGGTCTTCGCGTCCAGCGCCTCCTCCAGAGAAGGTCCCACACCGACGACGGCGGGGATGCCCATGGAGCGGGCCATGATCGAGACGTGAGAGGTTCTCGACCCCTCGGCTGTAACGAACCCGAGCGCCCTCCCTTTAGGGATGCGCGCCGTCTCCGAAGGCGCGAGGCTCTTTGCGAGCACGACCGAGGGCGTCTGCAGGGCCTCGAAGTCCGAGGTGCCCCTGCCCATGAGCTCGGCGGAGATCTGCTGCGTCACGTCACGCACGTCGTCGGCGCGGGCCGCGAGGTACTCGTCGTCCATCGCCGCGAACTCCGCCGCGAATTCCTCGCCGGCGGCGAGCACGGCGGCCTCTGGGCTCTGGAGATCCCTGACGCGCTCCTCGACGCCGGAGGCCAACTCGGGGTCCTCCACGAGCTCGACGTGGGCGTCGAAGATGTCGGCCTCATCCTCGCTCCCCGACGCCCGCAGGCGCTCGGCCGTCTGCCCGAGCCTGCCCGCGACCGTCTCGACCGCGGCGTGGAACCTCTGCAGCTCGGGCTCTACCTCACCCTCGGTGATCCGCTCCCTTTCGGGCTCGGGTCTGCCCGTAGCGGGCACGAACGCGGGCCCGACGGCCACCCCTTCCGAGGCCCCTATGCCGGTAAGCTTCACGGAAGGCTACCGCCCGTCTGCCGAGATGAGGTCGGCCAGGGCTTCCACGGCCGCCTCGGCGTCGTCGCCCTCGGCCCTTATGGTAACGTTATCCCCCTTCCTCGCCCCGAGGGTCATGATCCTGAGCGAGCTCTTCGCGTTGGCCTCGCGCCCACCCTTGACCACGACGATATCCGACGAGAACTGCTTCGCCGTCTTGACGAACTGCGCAGCAGGCCTGGCGTGCAGCCCTTCCTCGGTCCCTATAACCGCCTCTCTCTCAGCCATGACTCCCTCCTCTCACCCTAAGATCCAGGACGCGGCACCCATCATACCCCACCTGTGAAGCGGGGCCAGGGATCCTCAGCCGCCTCTGACGGCCGCTACGACCCCCGCTGCAGCCGAGGCCATGAGCCGCGCGTCCGAGGAGACGGTTACGAACTGAAAACCCTTCTCGACCATACGCGAGGCGTACTCGGGAGCCCCCGTGAAGATGCCGGCGGCGAGCCCGTGCTCCCGCGCGGCGGCGAGCACCCTCTCGATAGCCTCGACGACCACAGGCTCGTCGCGGTCCATACCGGGTCCGTATCCGAGGCTCTGGCCGAGGTCGGCAGGTCCGACGAAGACCGCATCGAGTCCAGGGACGCCGAGTATCTCCTCCAGGTTCTCAAGAGCCTCGCGCGTCTCGATCATGGCCATTGTTACGACCGTCTCGTCCGCGTGGTCGGTGTAGTCAGGACCTCCGTAGAGGGTAGCTCTGTAGGGGCCGTAGCTGCGGTACCCATGAGGCGGGTAGCGGCAGGCCCCGACGAAGGCCTCGGCTTGCTCGCGGGTGTTTACCATCGGGCAGATCACGGCGTAGCTCCCGGCGTCGAGCACCTGCATTACGAGCCCAGCATCGTTCCACGGTATCCGCACGACGGGCACCGTCTCCGTCGTCGAGATCGCCTGCAGCATGGGTACGAGGCTCCCGTAATCCACGGGGCCATGCTGCATGTCCACCGTCAGGCTGTCCCATCCAGCGTGTGCCATGACCTCGGCGGAGAAGGAGCTGGGGACGTGCAGCCACCCATTCACGGCGGCTCCTCCCTGACGCCAGATCTCCCTCAGACGGTTTTCCCTCACCCTCGATCCCTTCTCTCGGCCGCCGGATTCGCACAGGATAGCCTAGCACCGCAGCACCACTTGGACGACTGGGCGTAGCCACCTTCAAGCGCCGTTCGCCACTTCCAACTATTCCGTCAGGGGCTCGTGGATTGCGAAGACCAGACCAGCGGATAGGTCCCGTACCGCCAGCGGGACACAGGCAGAGAGTCGCTAGGCGCCGAACACCGCCCGTAGTATCCTTAGCGTGGTAGGAGAGCGCAATATCAGGGATGAATCTCCAGAAGAGAGCGGGACCGGGTCGTTCGCTGCCCGCCTGCGTAGCCTGCGGGAGGCTGCCGGTCTTACGCAGGAGGAACTCGCCTTACGGGCGGACCTCTCCCCCAAGGCCGTGAGCGCGCTGGAGCGCGGAGAGAGGAAGAGACCGTACCCACACACGGTAAGGGCCCTGGCGAACGCTCTGGGGCTGCCCGAAGAGGAGCGGGCGACGCTCCTTGCCGCCGTCCCCAGGCGGGGCGAGGCGGCCCTGTCCGCCGCCGAGGAGGTCTCCCCGGCGTCCTCTACGTTGCCCACGCTCCCTCACCCCGCCACCCCGCTCGTGGGCCGCGAGCGGGAGATGGAGGAGGTGAGAGGCCTGCTCGCGTGGCCGGACGTCCGGTTGCTCACGCTGACCGGGATCGGAGGAGTCGGGAAGACCCGCCTCGCCACAGAAGCCGCGAGAGAGACCGCGGAAAACTTCCCGGATGGGGTGGCGTTCGTAGGGCTAGCCCCGCTCGGCGATCCCGCGCTCGTCTTACCGACCGTAGTCAGGGCCATCGGCCTGAGGGAGGTAGAGGGCAGGACTCCCGAGGAGGCCCTGGTCGACCACCTGCGGGCGAAGAGCCTCCTGCTGGTACTTGACAACTTCGAGCACCTCCTGGACGCCGCGCCAGAGGTAGTCGGGCTCATCGAAGCCTGCCCCGACCTCGTCGTGCTGGCGACCAGCCGCGCGCCCTTACGCGTCCGCTGCGAGCGGGAGTATTCCGTCCCCCTCTGGCGCTGCCCCCCTCGACCGGGTCGTCGACCAGGGAAGATATTCTCGGGTCCCCTTCGGTCCGCCTCTTTGCGGAGCGGGCGCGGGCCGTCTCCCCAGGATTCGAGATCACGGGCGGGAACGCAGGGGTGGTGGCGCAGGTCTGCTGGCGGCTCTCTGGACTGCCCCTGGCGCTGGAGCTCGCCGCGGCGAAGGCGAGACTCCTCGACCCCGCTACTTTGCTCTCGCGCCTGGACACGGCCCTCTCTACGGCGTGGGCACGGGATCTGCCCGAGCGCCAGAGGACCATGCGGGCCGCGCTGGACTGGAGCCACGACCTGCTCTCCGATGCGCAGCAGGAGCTGCTCCACAGGCTCTCCGTGTTCGTCGGCGGCTTCTCGCTGGAAGCCGCCGAGGCGATCGGGGCACCCGACGGGAACGCCGACGAGGTGGTCGAGTTGCTCGGCGGGCTCGTCGAGCAGTCGCTAGTCGAAGCGAAGCCGGGTGAGGACGGGGTGCGCTACGGGATGCTCGAGCCGGTGAGGCAGTACGCGTACGCAAACCTAGAGGATAGCGGGGAGGTCGGGACCATTCGTGACAGGCATGCCGCCCTGTTCCTCGAGCTCGCCGAGGAGGCGGAGCCGGAGATCCGGGGTCCTCGGCAGTTGACGTGGGTGCCCCGTATGGAGACGGAGCACGCCAACGTCAGGGCGGCCATCGGGTGGCTGCTCGAAAGGGACAACGTCGAGATGGCCGTCCGATTCGCGTGGGCGCTGTGGCTCTTCTGGTGGATCCGGGGTCACTTTGCAGAGGGCCGGCGGTGGATGGAAGACGCGCTCTCGAAGTGTGACGCTCCGGTACCGGCAACGGTTCGGGCGAGGACCCTGTTCGTCGCGGGCACGATGGCGGGCGGCCAGGCCGCCTCCGATACCGCAGCCTCCTTGCTCGCTGGGAGCCTCTCGACCTTCAGGGAGCTCGGGGACAAGCGAGGGCTCACCCGCGCCCTCGGCAGCTCGGGCATCGTGGCGCTCGGCCAGGAGCGCTACGACGAGGGGATCGCCTACTTCGAGGAGAGCGCGGATCTCTTTATCGAGATAGGAGAAGGGTGGGGTGCCACCCACATGCTCTGCTACCTGGCGGTGGCCCGGCTCTACCAGGGAGACTACGCGCAAGCGAAGCAGAGCGCCGAGAGAGCGCTCGTGCTTGGTAGGGAGGCGGGCGAGAGGCACGGGACCTCAGAGGCGCTCTGGGTCCTGGCAAGGCTGGCGTGGGAGGCCGAGCACGACCACGAGCGTGCAAGGGTCCTCTTCGAGGAGGGGCTCGAGCTCTCGGCCGAGATCGGGGACGGGACGACGGTCGCCCACTGTCTGCAGGGGCTCGCGACGATCGCCGCCGTCTCAGAGGACTGCCTGGTGTACGCCGCGCGCCTGTGGGGCGCAGCCGAAACTCTGCTCGAGAAGAAGAAGCTACCGCCTCTCCGCTCGCATTCGACCGCTCATTCGGTTATCGGCAGGCGGAGGCCGCGCGCGCCCGCCTCGACCTCGACGAGGAGTGGGCGTGGACGGAGGCATGGACCGAGGGGAGGGCGATGACTACTGGAGAAGCCGTCGAGTACGCGCTGGGGGCTGACGCTACTCGCGGGGACTCGGTCTCCCTGTAGACGCCCCTCCATGCTCCTCCTACTTCCCTCCAGGCACCTCCGTAGATCTATACCCCTCTCTATCCACAATCGCATAGAGAAAAACCTACAGAAGCGCAGATGCCATCCACCAGGGTGTCGGGCACCATTTACCCGTCACAGTCAGAAATAAAGGAGCGAAAAATGCGTAGATCCGTGCTGTTGGCCTTGTCGGTGGCGTTGGCCATGCTGGTCTTCGCACCCATCGCAGCGGCCCAGGCAGACGACAATGGGATGGACAATATGGGGATGGACGACAGGGGTATGGACGCCCGTGGTGCCGACGACCGGGGCTTCGATGACATGGGGATGGACGATAATGTAATGGCTAGCCCGACTGCCAGCGCTTCCGCGATGAGCAGCGCTTCTGCAATGAGCAGCGCCTCCGCTAGCGCGATGAACAGTGCTTCTTCCTCAGCAGGCTCCACCCCTAGCGCGAGTGCGATGGGCAGCGCCAGTCCCTCTGCGTCGGCTTCGGCCCAGATGCTGCCGGATACCGGCGGCACGCCGCTCATTCCTGCGCTGTCAGTGGCTGTTGTGGTCTTGCTGGTTGGCTCCGGAGTCCTTACATCTGTGTTAATGCGCAGAATCTCCTAATACAGATAACAGGGGGTGCTCACGTGCAGGCGTATCCTCTCGTTCACGGCCGGGTTCCGTAAGGTCCCGGCCTCTCTATCAGATAGAGATCGAGCTGCCTTGATGGCGACCCCACCGCAGCACCTTGGACCGAACTCGTAGTCGGTGATCAGGCTGTATCACGCCCCTATGCCCCGTCGAGGCACCCAACGAGAGCCGCCCACGACGCGTCGTGCAGGCCGAGCAACCGCGGGAAGGCGAGGTCGACCCTGCTCGCTACATAGTCGAGGGCAACGTAAATCGTCGCGGGGAACACCCTCACGTTCATCCTTCTCCTCCGTTTCTTGAGACCCGCGAAGGGAGCAAGCGATGGCCACTCACGGAGCTTGAAATCCAGAACCCAAAAGCGCGGTGCATCCGCGAGCAGCCGATCAAACCGATATCCGCAACCTATGTCAACGATCTCCACGAAGAGATGCACGATTCATCGAAAATTCATCGCGGATTCATCGCTTCTGGCTACCGTACCCCTCATGTTTGTCGACCGAGCCTTCATCGTTGGCGTCTCCTGCGTCGAGAGGAAGATGTGATCGGCGGCCCGAGAAGGTCTCGCTGGCGGACCTCGCAGATCAGGCATCGCTCAGGGCCGCGATGAGGCGCCGTACGCTACCACGGGGCCACGCCAGGATATCCCATGCACGGCAGCTGCTGAGGGCAGGCCACCCTCTCGCGATGCGGACTGCCCTGGCGGCTCACCCGGCGCGGCGACATCGACCGGCTGCAGGGGCAGACGCTCTGGCCGACAACGTGCTGCCATGCCTGGCTACGGCGGTCGACGTTCCATGGTGATCCGCGGCGCAACGCCCGGTTGTAACGTCGATTGGAGCCGCCTGCACACACTACCGGTAGGTGTGCCACCTGACTCGCTCAGCCCGGCCGACCGCGTGACGTACATGAACGGTCTTGCCGCCTCTGGCCAGATCCCTCTGTCCACCTATGACCGTTTCTTCACCACACCACCCAAGTTCGGAGCGGTACGGCGGACGCCGCTCGCGGACGGCATGCGCCATCTGCTCCCGCGGCACAGTCAGGCGCCGGGTGACGACCTCGACCTTCCCGCGGGGGCCTCCAGCCTCGTCACGCGGACGTTCTCAACGACGCCCCCAAACGCGGGTACGCCCAAGGACGTCGAGGATCAGCTCCAGAGTAAGCTGCCGCATGACGACATCAGCCGCAAGTTCACGCCCCTGCCCATCCCGCTGCGGGACCTCGACACGCTGCTGTTCTACTTCGCCCCGCAGGCCGCGCCACCATTCGCCGGCACCCTGGGCACGAGCGATCCAGGCGTCTTCGGTGGCGAGACCCCGCTGCCAGCGGCGCTCCCCAACCTGCTCCTGACCACACGGACGGTCGGCGGCGTTATCGAGATCGGCGAGCTCGACCGCCTGTTGCTGCGCGCACCTGTAACCGGCCGCTTCCGTTTCGAGCCGTACTACCACTACCGCTGGAACGGCTCCGCGTTCGAGGTCATCGGACCTTCGAACAGCGGACGCTTGCTCGTCCAGCAGCCCGACTTATCGACGCTGCGCCGTGACGCGAAGACTATGACGCAGGTGTTCGCCACGCGGACGTTCGCGTTCGATCACGTCGCGCGGGACACCGTAGTGACACACATCCGCCACTCGCTCGCCCTGCAGTTCGCGTTCCTCTCTGGTCTGATGAGCGCCCACAAGGGCGAGGCGGGCGCTCCCGAGCGGCTTGCGATCCACAAGTCGGCGCCAGAGGTGATGAGTTGGGTTCTGACGGGAGTAAACAGCATGTTGCGCGCCTGGACCGCCTTCCTGTCAGTACTCAAGTGGCGGCCTGAGGACACGACGGTGGCCGGCGCTATCCCGAACGCCTGGTTCGCTGGGTTCCCCGAGCGGCAGATCAAGATTGCAGAGGCGAAGACGCTGATCGCTGCCGTTGACCAGTTGCGCGGCCAGCCCGCCTGGATCGAGTCGCTGCTCTTCTTCCTGGAGAACGTCTTGGCGCGCAAGATCGCGGGCTTCACCTGGACGGAGGTTCTCCAACTCAACGGACAGGACCCGGCCGTCAGACGCTTCCCCGTCCACAAGGACCAGCCTCCCTACACACCGAAGGACAACGCAGCGATCAAACAGCACGCGCGGCTGCGGCTGGTCGACGACCCGCAGTACCGCTGGACCGCGTGCTACGCGGGGACGCCGCTGGGGAAGCCTTCACCGATGTACGCGTCAGCGCCCTCGGGGACTACTGCGCCGCCTGCGGGTGGGCTCACGACGTACGAGCTCGAGGCACTGCACGATGCGGGGACCGCGCACACGGTGCTAGGGCTCGGCGCACCGGTGGCCGGCGCGGGTACGCAGCCCGGGCAGGCTATGAGCCCTGCGCCGTATGCCACGAAGGCATCCGGGCATGCATGCTTCTTCACGGCCGGGCGCAGCGGTCTGCACACGACCGTCGACTGGTTGCTCGAGCTCACCCAGGGCATCCACTTCCACGTGGACGAAGCCGGGTTCATCGACCCGCTCACCGTGATGGACCCCGCAACGGGCGGAGGTCATCCGCTCCTCGCGCCACTCCACTTCGACGAACATAACAGGGCAACCCACCTGCGCCGGCAGATGGACGCCGTCGCCCCGACTACGTTCGAGGACGACTCGCTGGCATGGTGGGACGGGCGGCTCGGCTTCCCGAAGACCGGCGGCAAGTGGGACGCGGACAACCTCGCGCCGTCGCCGAGGGCTCCGTACCAGGTGGGCCGCACGAGCCGCCCGTTCGCGCGCGCCGCGATCAACTTCGACACCCTGATCTTCGGCAACCCGTCTGGCTTCGACACGTTCGATATCGAGTCGGCCTACCTCGCGACCGGCCGGATCAGTAAGCCCACTCCTGGCGGCTCTCCTCCGGCGCGGCTGCCGCTCGCCGTGCTGCTGGCTCTGATGGAGCGGGAGGGCGTGAAGGTCTTCGCGCCCCTCAACCGCTACGCCGTAGACACCACCGACGAGACGAAGACAATGCGCTGGGAGGCGCGGCGCACATTTGCAGATCCGGTCGGGCCGTTCGAGCGCTCCGATTACGGCGGCCCCCTGTCAGAGGTCGCTCGCGAGGCGTGGCTCTCTTACCCGTACGGGCTCGACACCTACGCGACCTTCAACACCGCGGCGGGGACGGACGGCCGCGTGACTGGCACCGCCGTGAACAGCGGCGCTCTGGACCTCGAGCCGGGAGAGTCGATCGGGGGCTACGTGCGCGACCGCGTCTGGTGCGCGTGGGTGCCCACCCCCGCAGTCGGGGCTACGAGGGGCGTGCCGCGAATCTGGAAGCGCTCGCGGCGCGCCCATTGGGCATGCCTGGCGCTGATGGTCTCTTACTACCGCCACATCGAACTCGAGATGCACAACGCCGCGAGCACCGTCATCAAGGACACAGCCAGCTGGGACCGGACAGACTGGCTACCGGCCGGAAGCAGCCCGCCGGACTTGACCGGCAAAGGCCCGTTGGACGTCGAGTGGAAGGACTACCTGACATACTACGGGATGCTGTACATCGGGCATAACGGCGGCCCCGGAACGCTCGTCGACTTCCTCGAAGGCGTGACGACCGCCAGGCCGTCGGGCTCCGCGCTCAGCCATCGCGACTGGCTCATCTTCCAGCACCGCCGCGACAACAGCACGATCTCCAGGATGGCGCGCTTCGTCATCGGCCTCGACGCGTTCATGCGGCTGAACTACATGGAAGGCGCTGCACCGAGCACCTACGCAGCCGCGACCGCGGACACGACGGCGCCGGGCGGAAGAACCTGGGTGACGGCTCCCTGATGGCCCGCGGCACCCTCGACGCCCTGGTCGTACCCGCCTCAGAGGCGCTGGTGGCGGTGGGCGAGCTGATCGAGGTCGACGACGGCGCCCAGCTGATCACGGATCTCGGCTACAAGGTTCCTAGCGGCAGCGACCTGCCTGCGCTCTTCAACGAGCTTGGCAATTCCGCGGACGAGCTGGGCACAGCCCTTTCCGCGGTGACCGCAGCGTACGAGGATGGGAGCTGGCAAGACGCGTCGTTCATGCCGAAGGTGATCGAACTGGCCAAGGCGGTCGGCGCCTTCGCGCAGGCGGCGAACGCGCTCGTGCAGCGCGCGCAGACAGTGTTCGCCGGTATGCAGGACTTCCTCGACAACGCGCCGATCGACGAGCTCCCTCGGCGGCTGCTCGACTACCTGCTCGTCCGCTATCTGAGGAGCGACCATCCGCGGGTGGCTGCTGCGCTCGAGGTACTCGGCGCGACGGGCCAAACGTTCGTGCCCGCCGGGGCCTACAACCCCGACTTCTACCTGATCACGGTCCGCTGGGAGCGCGTCCAGCGGGCACTGACGGACCCGCACAGCATCATGGCCGACGAGTACGCCTGGGGCAGCGTCGCCTTCCACGACGACCTGTTGCTCGAACGTCTCAACGGGCTGCTGTGGCTCTTCGGCGTGACCGGCTCGACCGTCGACGAGACCGATACAGCCGACCCGGCCGCGCCACCGCCGCCTCAGTTCCAACTACCACTCTACTCGGCGTCGCTCGAGCTGCCGGGCGAGGGTTACACCGGTATCGGCGTCGGCCTCAGGCTGCGCCGCTCCGACGACCCGGCCGACCCAGACAACGCGGGTCTCGCGCTCGTCCCTTACGTCGACGGCTCGGCGTCGACCGAGCTACCATTACGCGAAGGCTGGGGCTTGATACTGATGGCGGCGCTCTCAGCTGAAGGACTCGAGATCATCCTTCGTCCCGCGACCGGCGTCGAGCTCGCGGCGGACGCCTCGATCAGCGGTGCCGCCGGCGTCACCCTTGCCCGCCACGGCGACGTTCTCGGCCCGATCGTACTGTTGGGTGACGCGCAGGGCACCAGGCTCGAGATCGCCGAGGTCTCCGTCGGCGCCGCCGCATCGTTCGCTTCCGATGGCACTCCGGACTTCGGCGTAGAGATCAAGCTCGACGGCGTACAGCTCGTGATCGACGCGGCAGAGGGCGACGGTTTTCTCAAGGTGGTGCTTCCGTCAGACCCGATCACAGTGTCGCTGGACATGCTGCTCGGGATCAGCCGCAACCGCGGCTTCTACATACAGGGCGCAGGGGGCCTCGAGTACACGTTCGCCCTGCACGTCACGATCGGACCGCTCTCCGTCGACTCAGTCGACCTCGCGATCGACCTCGACACCCACGCGCCGAGCCTCGAAGTGGCTGCGACGGGCGGGCTCCAGCTCGGTCCGCTCGCGGTGGCCGTCAAAGGAATCGGGCTCCGTACTAACCTGGCGCTCGATCATCCGGGCAACCTCGGCAGCGCGAACCTCGAGCTCGGCTTCAAACCCCCGGACGGCGCCGCACTCTCGATCGACGGCGGCGCCGTGACCGGCGGCGGATTCCTCTTCTTCGACCCCGAGAAGGAACAGTACGCAGGCGGGCTTCACCTCGATTTCGAGGAGCTGACGCTGAACGCGATCGGGCTGCTCACCACGCGGATGCCAGACGGGTCGCGTGGCTTCTCGCTGCTCGTTATCGTGCAGGCGTCCGGGTTCGCGCCCATCCAGCTCGGCTTCGGGTTCACGCTCAACGGCGTCGGGGGACTGCTCGCGATCAACCGCACGGTGGCCGTCGACGTGCTGCGCGCGGGCGTGCGCAACAAGACGCTCGACACGATCCTCTTCTCAGAGGACGACCCGACGCCGCGGGCGCCGCAGATCGTCAGCACGCTGCAGACGGTCTTCCCGCCGGCGCCGAACCAGTACGTCTTCGGGCCGATGGCGTTGATAGGCTGGGGGACGCCCACGCTACTTACTATCGAGCTGGCCCTGATCCTGGAGCTGCCAGCGCCGTTGCGTCTCATCGTCCTCGGGCGCCTGCGCGCGGCGCTGCCCGACCCCGAGCATGCCATCGTAAGCATCAACCTTGACGTGGTCGGCGTGATCGACTTCGATCGCAGCGAGCTTTCGGTGGATGCGTCGCTCTACGACTCACGGGTCGGGCCGTTTGCGCTCACGGGTGACATGGCTGCGCGCGCCAGCTGGGGGTCGACGCCGGACTTCGCGATGGCGCTCGGCGGCTTCCACCCTGCGTACAAGCCGCCCCCAGGTTTCCCCCAGCTGCGTCGGTTGGCGCTGGCGCTCTCGACGGGTAACAACCCCCGCGTGCGCATGGAGGCGTACTTCGCGCTGACCTCGAACACCGTGCAGGTGGGGGCGCGCCTCGAGCTCTACGTGGAGGCCGCCGGCTTCAGCCTCGAGGGCGGCCTGGGCTTTGACACGCTGATCCAGTTCTCCCCGTTCCACCTGCTCGCGGAGATCTACGCGCACCTCGCGCTCAAGCGTGGGTCGACGACGCTGATGGGACTGGATATCCACGTACACCTGACAGGGCCTGCGCCTTGGGTCCTCTGGGGCGAGGCGAGCTTCAAGATCCTGTTCATCAGCATCAGCATCCCGTTCCGCGCTACCATCGGACGTGCAGAGGAGACGCCAGCGATCGAGCGCCAGGAGGTCTGGGAGAAACTGCGCGACGGGCTGCTCGCACCGACGAGCTGGACGGCACAGCTCCCCCCCGGGAGCGGCCGCCTGGTCGTACTGCGCGGGGAGGCGGCAGACGGCGAGGTGCTGGCGCATCCGCTCGGGAGCCTGGCCGTCTCCCAGCGCGTGGTCCCTCTGGAGCGTACGCTCGAGATGTTCGGCGCCGTCCCACCCAAGGACTTCGACCGCTTCGAGATCGTCGGCGCGGGTGGCCTCACGCCCGGCGACAAGACGACCGACTACTTCGCGCCCGCGCAGTTCCGCAGGATGGACGACGCAGAGAAGCTTTCGAGCCCCTCGTTCGAGCGAATGGTCTCGGGCGTGCGCCTGAGCCCGTCGAACGCGGTGCAGACCGGCTACGTGCAGGAGACGCCGCTCGACTACGAGCAATCGGTGGTCCTCGACATCGACCAGCCGAAGCCCGAGCGGGTCGAAGAACGTTACCAGCCGGACGGCTCCACGGTGGCCGCCCTGGCCGAACACGGTCCCGCCGGAACGGCGGAGCTGCGCGAACAGGGGCGCGCGAAGTTCGCCCCCGAGCAGCCCGGTCCGGTGGTTGCCGAGCCGACTTACGTCGTGGCCAAGAAGGACGAGCTCGAGCTGGCGGATCTCGACGGCCTGGACGGGACCTACACCGGCGCCGTGGAGCGGCTGCGAAGCCGTGCCGACCGCGACGAGCTGCAGGTCGTGCGCGAGGAGGAGGTGTCGCTCGCGTGAACGGCGCGGCAGAGAGCTACCGCTTCATCGCCTGGTCTCGACGCGGGCTTGCGGCGGCGATCCCCTCGCAGGGCAGCGGGGACGGACACGCGACGCTGCCCGTGACGCTGACGGTGCAGAAGGGCGCGACGCAGACCGAGGACGTAGGCCGGACGCTGCGCTTCTACGGCCCGGGCGACGTCGTCCAGATCGACGGCCGCCAGATCATCCGCCGCGAGCCGCGCCCAGGGACGGCCGATTTCGAGCCGAACTACTTCCCGCTGATCGAGTTCGACGTGCCCGAGTTCCCGTGGCTGTTCAGCCCGGAACCGAGGGGCGCGCGCGTGCGGCCCTGGCTCGTGCTCGTGGTGGTGCGCCGCGACGCAGCGCAAATCTCGGCCGACCCGCGCCTGCCGCTGCCGTTGCTGACCATGGCCGCGTCCGACGCGAGCGACGAGCTGCCCGACCTGGCGGAGTCGTGGGCGTGGGCACACGCCCAGCTGGTCGGAACCTCCCTCACCCCGGCGGAGGCTCTCGGCGGACCGCCCGA
>CADDZK010000042.1 GCA_902812425.1 Actinomycetota bacterium | reverse complement strand
AGAAGGTGTCTTCTGCGAAGTTGGCGTCAGATCTCCTCTTGCGGATATGATGCCTTTGTTGCGTGTGCTCGGAGAAGGAGGCTCTAGAGGACATGCCGCTCTCCCTAGAAGAGAAAGTGCACCTGCTCTCCATGGTCGACGTCTTCGAGTCGCTACCCAAGGAGGAGCTAGAGAAGCTCGCCCACCTCGCCCGCGATGCTAGCTACGAGCGAGGGGAGATACTGCCAGAGCCCCAAGAGGGCGGCGAGAAGCTCTACGTCCTCAACGAGGGGTGCGTGCACGCACCCCTCATTACGCTTTGTTGTTCAAAGCGCCAGTGATGGCCCTCTCCAAAGGCAGTTCATAGCCCCTTTCCCAAGCCGCCTCGAACGCCTCTGCCCCAAGTGCCTCGCGGGCCGCAGCCGCGGTACGCTCGTGCTCGCCGCGCTTGGCCGGCGGGAGCGGCCACCCCCTATCCTCGCGCAGCGAGGCGGCCGCCCCATAGAGCCACGCTGCCCGTTCCGGCCTCCCTTGCGCGACCGCTACTCGGGCCAGGCCCTCTAGGCACAGCAAGACAGGATGGTTTAGACGTGTCCGCCATCCCAGCTCCAGGCTCTCTTCGTACAAACTTCGGGCCCGCGCGTACTCGCCCGCTTCGCACGCCACGCTTCCGAGGCTGGCGAGCGTGCGCACGATGCCCCACTCGTTCTCTGTGTCCCGCGACAAGGCCAGGCCCTCTTCCAGCAGCGCTTGTGCGCGTTTGAGGTCTCCCTGCCCGCGCACCGCGTCCGCCAGGGCGCGGATGCTCCAGGCGATGTCGAACGTATTGCCGAACTTGCGGGCTAGGACGAGAGACTGCTCTTGCAGGCGTACGGCGCGTTCGTAGTCTCCCCGCTCGTAAGCGACGAATCCGAGTTCGCGCAACGAAGCACTCTCCCCTTTCTTGTGTCCCATCTCCCGATACACGTCCAAGCCCTCCTCGTGCAACGCCACCGCGCGATCGTGGTCACCTTGCGCCATGGCGAGGATGCCGGCTACCAGGATCAGGTACGCCTTCGTGCGCGCGGGCAGAGCCTCCCCCGCCGGGCTCTCCGCTCGGTCTAGCGCTAGGACCGCCTCGATCCACCGGCGTAGGTCGCTGAGGTAGCCACTGTCGATCCAGAACCACCACACCGACAGTGCCAGCCGCGCTCCCAACTCAGCCTCCCGATTCTGTAAGGCCCAGCCCAGCGCAGCTCGCAGGTTGTCGTGCTCCCTCTCTAGCCTCGCGAACTTCGAAACTCCGCCCAATAGGTTTGAGGCCACGGGCTTCGCGGCCTCGCCCAGTTCCACGTAGTACCGTGCGTGCTTTCTGTACGCTTCATCCGCCTCGTCGCTCGATGTGAGGCGTTCCAGGGCGTACTCTCGAATCGTCTCGAGCATCGCAAAACGCGGTTCCTCGCCTTCTTGGAACGTAGCGGATTCGGATAGGGATACCAGGAGGCTGTTGTCCACTAGCGACGCCACCCTCTCCAGCACACCGCTCACCACGCGCTCATCTTCCTCCGAACCGCAGACATCCTCTACCGCTTCCAGGGCGAAGTTGCCGGCGAAGACGGCGAGGCGGCGAAACAAAGCTTGCTCACCGGGATCGAGGAGATCGTAGCTCCAGGCTACCGTGTCGCGCAGCGTCTGCTGTCGCCGCGGCAGATCTCGTGCTCCCCCCGTGAGTACCTGTAATCTGCGATTCAACTTAGCAAGCAGCACCTGCGGATGAAACAGCTTGACCCGCGCCGCCGCCAATTCGATCGCCAGCGGCAGCCCGTCCAGCCTCTGGCAGATACGCGCCACGGAGGCTGCGTTAGTGTCCGTGAGCTCGAAGGTAGGCACGACGGCTTGGGCGCGCTGGCGGAAGAGCTCCAGAGCTGGTGAGCGCTGCAAGCCGTCCGCTGGTGAGTGGGGCGCCACGTCGGGAAGAGGCAGCGGGGGCACCGAGAATTGGTGCTCACCGCCGAGGTGGAGCGGTGCCCTGCTCGTCGCCAGTACCTTCAGGCGCGGGCACGCTTCCAAGAGGGCGGCCACCACGGGTGCGGCCGCCAGAAGATGCTCGAAGTTGTCGAGAACCAACAGCATCTGCCTGTCCCGCAGATGCCGCTCTAGGGTCTGCTGTGGCATCTCACTCGCCCCCTCCTTGATCCCTAGCGTCTGGGCAAGGCCCGAAGGAAACAGAGCGTCATCCCGCAGGGGAGCGAGGGACACGAAGGCAACCCCGTCCGCGAACGAGTTGCGCGAGCGCTTGGCAACCTCTAGGGCCAGCCGCGTCTTGCCGACGCCGCCGGGGCCGGTTAGGGTCAACAGGCGCACATCTTCGCGCAGCAGGAGGCGTACGACGCTCTTAGCGTCGTGATCGCGCCCGAGCAAGGGCGTGGTCGGCGCAGGGAGGTCGCCGTGTGAGCGCTCCTGCGTCGCGCGGCGGACGGAGGGGCGGCGTGCGGCCGCTTCGAAGCGCGCGAGGTCGTGCCCCCTCAATC
The DNA here is from genome assembly GCA_902812425.1 of Actinomycetota bacterium. Lineage (GTDB taxonomy): Bacteria > Actinomycetota > Rubrobacteria > Rubrobacterales > Rubrobacteraceae > Rubrobacter_D. Next base: position 13,815 of record CADDZK010000042.1, on the reverse strand, counting down.
CCATGGCCTCCGCCAGCTTCTCTACGGTGTACTTGTGAGGGCGACGCCGCTCCCCACGCTCGAGCAGGCCGATGGCCTGGGGTGTGAGCCCCGTCCTTCGTGCCAGCTCCTCCTGGGTAAGGTTGGCCGAGTTGCGGTAGCTTCGGAGCAACTCCCCGAATGTGCTTCCCGTACTGGCGTCCACTTTCGCTGCTTCCCGACCCTGGACCGTTTGCACAGCCTCACGACATCCTAACACGCTCTTTTCCGGGAGATTGTTTGTGCGGTTGTTTGGATTGTCGCTGGGAGCGGCGAGGCGCTAGTCGCATGATGCAGATAGTACGGAACACTCGACGTAGGACGAGGAGGAGAGGGAGCATGAACCATTTCTGCGACATCTGGTATTGGAGGGCCTCGGAACAGGAGGAAGTAGCGCGGCACCTCAGGGATCGAAACCGGATTTCCGGTGAGCCGGATCCGCCACGACGCGTCGGCCTCATCCGATCAGCCTTCCTGTCTATGCTGCGCATAGCAGGTCTTATGGAGCAGCCGGTCGACGCGAGACCAGTCGAGCGGAAGGAGACCCCGATGCGGGAGAGCTGTGACTGTGGTGAGGAAGAGGAGTTCCAGTACCGGGAGGCCGTGCTCGACGACGGCGAGTGGGTTCTCCGATGCCCCGAGTGTGGGCATCTGGACCGCCTGCGCTGGCTCTCTGAGGAGTCCCGGGCACTCTTGCTGGGGTTGGCACGGCGGAGACGGCGAGTGCAGGTGAGGCGGACGTGATCACTCGCGGCGTGCCCGGCGAGGTGCTGGCCATACTTTAGGTGTGTCCCTCGCCCGAGTCGTACTTCGCCATGTGGGTCGAGATCCAACGCTCTGCTTCCCATCCTGGTAGGGGTGTAGGTTCGCCGCCTCCCGATCCCCGATGTGTGAGATGACAATACAGAGCTCCGGCTACAACTCCGGCAACTTCTACAATTGCTTGCCCCGCCCTGGTTCGCAGGCAACAGACTATGCGATACGGTGCAAGTTAATAGCGGGGGCCATCTCGGCTGGGGCGTCATCAACACGGAACCCAGGCGGTGGGTCCACATCTCGACAAGGTGTTCTACGGTTGCGATGGATGCTCAGGCTATGACCCCAAGGGTGTCGCTGTCGTGAACGAGGACTTCGACACGTTCGACTGGACATCCTACACCTATATCCGGCAAAAGCAGTAGTGCGGAACGTCTATCTGTAGCTAATCTACGCGTTAAGCTGTCGGCGGTTGAAATCGGGCGTGCGGCCCCGATCTTCCTTTCTGTGGACGAGCACGCTGGGCACCGCTGTTCCGGCTATAGAGCAATCCGGGCTGCTGGGGCAGATGATCGGCACCACGCTCATCGAGGGGTTCGTCCTCCTGATCCCGCTGTCCATAGGTGTGGCCATAATGCGCTCCGGGCTCTACGAGATAGATATCATCATCAACCGCACCCTCGTCTACGGTTCTTTGACCGCCGCGCTGGTCGTTCTCTACTTCGGTGCCATCGTCGTGTTGCAGCGGCTCTTAGTCTTCTCACCGGCCAGCGGTCCACCCTGGCTGTTGTGGCCTCCACGCTCCTGATAGCCGCCCTCTTCAACCCGCTGCGCCGTCGGGTCCAGGGGATCGTGGATAGGCGCTTCTACCGCCGCAAGTACGACGCCACGAAGATCCTGGAAGCCTTTTCGGCCCGGCTGCGAGAAGAGACGGATCTGGATGCCCTTGCTGACGGCCTGGTAGGGGTGGCCAGGGACACCGTACAGCCCGCGCACGTCTCCTTGTGGCTGCGCTTCGAATCGGCTCCGAACGATGAGAGGACAGGCTAGCGTCCCCTTATTCACTGGAGTGCGTGGAGAGACCGTCCGAAAAGTCTCATGAGTGAGCCAACCGCCTCACCATCAAGCGGCTCATCGCCACGTAGATCAACGCCTCGCTTGTCTCGGTCAACCTCTCGTAGTCTTTGCTCATCCTCCTGTTCTGATCTATCCAAGAAAACGTCCGTTCCACTACCCAGCGGCGAGGCAGCACCTGGTAGCCTCGTGGCGGTATGAGCTTATGCCAATCGACCTTCTTGCCTTCCTTGGTCCACTCAGCAGCCCACGCCTTCAGGACTTTCTCTGGTGCAGGCTTGCGCGGGCGTTCGCCGAGATCCACACTCCACCCTAAGACCTTCTCCACCCAGTCTCTGCCCTTATCTTCACCCCTGTAGCCAGTGTCCAACCACAAATGGGAAAGGCGCGGGAACAGCTCCTTAGCACCATCGAGCAGCCGCTTGATCCCCTCCTGGTCGATCACATTGGCCGCATGGATTTTCGCCTTTAGCACCAAGCCTTCGGTGTCTACCAGCAAGTGTCGCTTCCTTCCCTTTACCTTCTTGCCACCGTCGTAGCCTCGGTCCTCCCCTCCTACCCAGGTCGTTTTCACCGACTGGCTATCCACTATGCCCGCCCTCGGTTGAGGATCTCTCTTCAGACGGACCCGTAATCGTTCGCGCAGGGCGGCGTGTAGCTTCTCCCAAGTACCGTTAATGCGCCATGTTCTGAAGTAGTAGTGGTGAACAGTTTTCCAAGGTGGAAATTCATGCGGCAGCAAGCGCCAAGCACAGCCACTGCGCGTGATGTAGAAGATAGCGTTAAGGATCTCACGTAAGGAGTGCACCCGGGGCCGTCCGGGGGCTTTTGGAGCAGGTAGATGAGGCACTATGCAAGCCCACTCAGCATCAGAGAGGTCGGTTAGGTAAGGCTTTCTCATACGTGCTAGAGTAGCGAATCACTACCCAACACACCCTTTTCGGACGGTCTCTCCACGCACTCCGGTGAATAAGGGCATAGGGAAGGGTTAGGGTGCCTGCTCACTCTCCGAAGTCGTATCGGGATGCAACCACAGCGAGACGTGGGCAGGTTGCATCGTCTCCCTCACCACCCCTACAAGGTCGTTGCTCAAAGCGTCTGGGTCTGACTCTTTCCCACCCGTCTGATCAGGACGACGCTGGTAATAATGATCCATATGGCAAAGAGCATGTACACAAAGACCCAAACCAGAGAATATGGAGACACCGTCATCAAGAGTGCTACCCCCAAGAAGCCGATGACCAACACTCCAGCAGCCCACCCCAACCAGCGGGGTAGAAGAGTGGGTGTCAGGACGACACCAAGGGCCACAGCCGAAAGGAAGGCGGCAAGGGGAAACCGGGCGCTCACCAAGAGAATGTCTTGGACTTCCCTAAGGACACTCGCTATTTGCGGGTCGAGCCCCTTGATTCTCTGCGCACTACGCACCTGTGCCCACATCACCGCCGTCGATGCCAATTGCAAAGCGCTTGCCGTTACTCCGCTGCCAAAGGCCACCAACCCGAGCATCGGTAGTCGTTCGTAGCCCCCCACACGGCGTTGCATAGGCCCCCTACAAAGACTAGGAAGAAGCAGAAAGCGAGTAAACCGAGGTAGCTCTTCAGTAGCAGAGCGGCGTGGCTGCTTGTGAAGTAGGCTAGGAACTCTTCTCCTCCAGCGTCCGGTGGTGGCTCGCCCAGTCCACCAAGGATGCCCGTGTCGACGAGGAAGACCCCGGCATAGACGAGCACTACGAAGAGGATGCCGCTTACACCCGCCAACCGTGCCCACTGCCTGTCCTTCATCATGACCTTATCTCCTTCCTTGTAATCTCCGTTGGGTTGCTGCCGGTGGGAGCATTCCATCCCTTTGGCGGTTAGGATCGGACCGTAGCCACAAAGAGACGTGGGCAGGGAGGAGCCAGCGTCCACGTAAGGAGGAGGTGGCTGGTGGCGAGGCGTGTGCACTCATCTCACCGACCCCTCGACCCTCTTCCCTTGTCCCTTCTGTCACAGCATCACACTACAGCACTGCCGTCTCCCAAGCGTTACGACAAACGTTACGAGTTGGGGTGTTGCGCGAACTTCGTAGAACTCCGTAAAGGCAAAGTTCAACTTCTCAGAATTCACCTTCCGAAACTGTCTGAAAAGGGCTCGGAGTGAAACTCTGAAGGCGGACCTGGGCACCATGAGGCGGGCTAAGGGGACCAAAACGGGGGTTCACGGCTGTCCGTAGGGCCACGGGCGCTTGCGGAACTTTTCAGACAGTTTCCTAACGGAGTTCTAGGGAGTTTGCCCCCAATTCAGCATCGTGCCATCATTCACGATTGAAAGATAGTTCATTTGGGGGATGCCTCGAGCCTTAGGTGTGATCTAGAGTGTGGCCAGCGGCGGGGCGAGTTTAGTGCAGGCCCACCTCGCCGATTCTCCTAGGGCCGGGCCGCCGTGCGACTCCATATCAAACGGGGCCCGGCCTTTATTGCGCTCCTCTCGAAAAGATGTGCCACTCAGCCGATGCCCTACCACTAGCGCTCTTTACACTCTCCTCATTAGGGGGCGGGTCGAGAGCGTTCTCTCGCAAAGGTCCTCTTGTATCCGCCCCGTGTCCTTCCTCAGGCCAGGCCGCTCCGACACCGCATCAACCGCCCGGCCTTCACTTTGCCCCGCCGCCTAAACTAAGGGATGGCCGCGCCGGTTTTCCATCCTCCTTTACAGCGCGGCCCTAGAGCCATGCGCTAGCCACCTCCACAAATCGATTATGCTGCGCGTGGGAGGGCCCGACGGAAGTACGCGGAGGTAGCTAATCCTCTGTGGAAACCCCCCTCCAAGGTAGCCGTCGGGTTCTCTCATGTGGGCAGGGGCGTTGCACGGAATCTTCAGCGGTGCGAGCATGACTACCCTCGGTGGGCTAGGCAACCTATGCCTCGGTGTCCGATGCAATCATCTCTGCGCCCAGCGCCACCGGCTTCTCTCACAGGATCGGGGTCTTCGTCTGGCCGGATGGCGCTCTGGCCCTTACAATGCTTGCAGGATGTTGCATAGTCCCGGTCCTATAGGCCCGGGAACCCCCGCTGTAGCCCACCACCCCACGGAACACCGGTCCCTACATGTTGTGGTGCTGGATAGGCATGCGCCGCGCTGCATACGCACGGACCGCCGGAGGGTAGCTAGACGGCGGTCCTATGAAACCCCGCTCCTGGGCTTTACATCCCCCTCCTATCCCAGGACCGAGTTCTCGGCTGCGCACCCTAGCAGACCCCTGTACCAGCGTCACCTCTGTACCTATACCTGACCTTGTGCAGACCTTAACCAACCACTACATATAGACCTTCGGTAGAGATTTACACATGCATGTTGTGGATAAACTGTGGATAACTGAGTGCGCAAAGAGAAGGACTACCCGGGGGGTGTGGCGGTCCTAGAAGGGGACCGCCGACAAAAGCGTGTGAAAGAGGCGGTAGTCGGCGATCCTTGAGAGAGGATTGTATTGCACCCCCTACCGATTCCGGGCCCCCGCCACGCTGCATGACCATCCTGTTCTCAGAGCATTGAGGTTGACACCCCGTGACGGCGAGGAGCCAGCGGCTGCGGCTTGCTACCCCAGAATTTCCGGAGAATTATTGAAACCGAAGCCCTGTCACGCCTACGTCGAAGAAAATTGAGTATCCGCAATTGCTGCACGCCGCATACCCGAACTGGACCTCAGTGCTGACGACGTCGTCGACCATGTTTCCACCGATAGTTCCCTTCGGCTCAAAAGAGCGGGTCGTAGCACAAATAGGACAAACCAAAGGGCCCGCCTGCTTCTCTCTGAGGTGGCTCGCTAACATCTCCTCCCATGTACTGCTAGTTCCTGGGTCGTCCATGTCTCCTCCTTTCTAGATTGTGAAACACACGGCCACTAACCCCCGAACATCCTACGCCACCAAGGCCGAGTCGCCTTCTCCGTATTCCTTCCCATACGAATATGGTAGTGCCTTCAAAGACTCCGCGCAGTCCTTCTTGTCCGCCTATCTCCTTCATTATCAACTTCGGGGTCCGGCCTCTCCTATTACCGCAGGTGATCTAACTCATTCGGGGGATGCGGTGGCCTCCTTACGGTGGCATCATGGTGCCGGGAAAGGCAACGAGGAAAGGAGGCATAGAGCTATGCGTGTGTTTGTGCTCGTCAAACCGAAGTTTTTCGCTCCGCCGGAGGTGTTCCCCACCCTGATGGACGGGTTTGCCGCCTGGCGGGATGATCACAGGGACAGTATGGAGGTCTTCGAGTTCTTCGCCGGAGGAGGCGGAGGCTTCGGTATCTTCAATGTTCCAGACGAGGCGACCCTAAACCGAATAATGGTCCAGTATCCATTAACACCTTACAGTGAGATAACGGTTCACCCCATACTCGACGGGGATACTGCATTAGGGCAGTGGCGGGAAATCATGCGCGAGATGATGGACGCGGGGCCTGGAGTGTAGCTGGGCCGATGGCATAGCATCAACTATCTGCGTAGTCGACCGGGCCGGGCTCCTTACATAGGGGCTCCGGCCCTTCTCTATGGTGCAGTCTCAAAAGTTTGACTAAAGATAGTCCATTTGAGGGATGCCTCCAGCCTTCCTCGTGCATCTGTAGAAGATATGCCGTGTGGCAGATGCATACTCTCTCCTGCCACGCCTATAGTAAGATTACAAGGCCGGGTACAGGTCCAGCTCCTCCCCGGATCTAGGGCTCGGCAAGCGGCCTACGGACCGGGGTAGTGGCACTGCCTTTACGGACACCTTCCTCAACGCTTCCCCGGTCCGTACCGCTAGAAGGCGGGCTGACTAGGCTCGCGCTCCTTACTCGCCCTCTTTTGCTTCGGCTATGGGAAGACCAGTGACGTAGGCTGCTCAGCCGCTAACACGGTCTCTCTTCGATAGAGACGTTTACACACTTATAGACCATTCGCGAGCCCGTGATGGTTAGGTAAGAAACAGGCAGGGTATAGGAAGGAGTGTTAAGCTACGTTTGGTGCGATCCGTCAGCCGGGTGCAGGGTTAAGCGAGTAGCAGGAGGTAAGCGATTAAGAGAAGGAGAGCCGGCATCCGACGGAACGCCGAGTAAGTATTAAGGAGGAGGTAGAGAAGTTGAGGAAGGTAATGTTGTTGGCGGCTATGCTGGCCATGGTGCTGGCTGCGGCTGCCCCGGCCTTCGCCCAGGCGGTCGCTGGGGACGTTAACGCTCAGTACGTCGACTGTTCACAGGTTCAGGCTGCGGCCGCTGCGCAGGGTCAGTACGGCAATGCTAACGCGAGTGCTAGTGGCGTGAGCACTGCTGCCGCTGCTGAGATCGCGCAGAGCCTAGGCATCACCCAGCAGCAGGTTAACGCCTGCCTCGGTGGTATCAACGTTGGCGGCGGTGGCATGACCACGGTGACCGTTTCCGCGAGTGGCAGCAGCTCCAGCTCTGCTACGAGCAGCAGCTCTAGCAGCGCTTCTGCTTCTAGCAGCGCTTCTGCTTCTAGCAGCGCTTCTGCTTCTAGCAGCGCTTCTGCTTCTAGCAGCGCTTCTGCGTCCGCTTCTGCGGCTGCGCTTCCTGAGACGGGCGGCGCTTCGCTGTTCGCGCTCGGTGCTGGCGCGCTGCTTGTGGCCGGTGGTCTTCTGGCCCGCAGGATCGTTCGGTAAGTAACCGGACGCACTGTAGGCAGCGCAAGAGAGGCGGGTCCCTTCGGGGGCCCGCTTCTTTTTGTGCACCTCCCTCACGAACACCTGGTACATCAGAGCGGCCTCTTATTAGCCAAGCGCGTTGAAGAGGGAGTGTCACCTATTCTCCGTCGCCCGCCGCTAGTGGCTAGAAACCAACCCACAGTCCTCCTTGTCTGCCCATCCCCACGAAAGATGATCCGAAGATGGCCCGTGGCGAAGAAAGCATCTGGCCCAAACGCTCCAAGAAGGAGCAGAGGAGGATGGACGCCGAGCTCCTCTACGATCTAGAGATGGAGTTCAGGAGGCAGGGTTTCCTGGCAGACCCAGCCCTGGTCTACGACGAGGAGCATGACCTCTTTAGGTTCAGGGACGGCAAGTTCGCTTTCTCCCGCGAGCATGCTGACTGGGCTCTCTTGAGGAAGCGAGGCAGGCTGAAGGGACTCGAGTAGCGCGAGAGAGCACAAGATATTAGGCTGTAGGATAGGATGGGAAACTTGACGGGGAAGCTGATAGTAGTCGTGCTCATACTCGCGTGCGGCTTCGTCTCTCGCATCACCTACGAGCAGCTGGCGAACCCAAGCATCCCCGCAGTTGCACAGACAGTGCAATCCGGCGACCTCTACGACTGCTCCGACTTCGACACCCAGGCCCAAGCACAACAAGTCTACGATCAGGACCCTTCCGACCCCTACGGACTCGACGGTCCGATAGGAACAGCTTCAGAGGGTCAACCGGGCGTAGCCTGCGAAGAACTTTTAGGCACTGGGGGTGCATCAGCGAGTAGCAGTGCCTCAAGTAGCGCATCTGCTTCACCTGCACCGATACCTAATCGCAACCTTTTCAACTCCGGCGGCCCTACGAAAGGTCCTCTGCCACTTATGCGAGACGGTAGCTGTCCAAAGGAGTTCCCGGTCAAACGAGATGGTGCGTGCTATGAACGCTGAACGGGCCTTGTAGGCGGCGCGAGAGCGGGGCGGACGCCAGCACCGGAGTTACACAGGTAGAAAATACGCCATTTGGGGGATGTAGCGACCATCCCAAGCCGTCATAGTCATGGTGTGCCCGCTCCTGTGCGGACACCTGCGCTGCGTTTCCCTCAGTGAAGGTGGACAAGAGAATGAGAAGGCAAGCCAAGCTGCTACTGGCCGTTGTGGCAGCGCTCTCGGTCGGCCTGTTTGCATCGGCGACGCTCACCAAGCCTGCCGAGGCGCTAGCTTCTGAGGACATCGAGGACACTTACTGTCCCCAGGGGACGGGGCGGGCTACATCCTCAATTACAAGAAGTACGCCGAGTCCTTCATCGCGGGGCACACCGACGGCCTCACGAGGGGATTCGTCGAAACGTTCGACGTGATGAACAAGGCGTCTACATACTCTGTAGAGATATGGAATGCAGACTTGTTTGGCATTCCCACGGGAACCGCTCCTCTGGCCTCTACCGTGGTGAATAACCCTGGCTACGGCTATTACTTCGAGTACCCTGTCTTCTCGTCCCCGGCGAGGCTCCAAGCAGGCAACAATTACACTATGGTCGTAACGGTGGTGGACCCGCCCAACAACGGCGTTGTCGTCTCACCGGGCAACATCTGCGCTGGCACCTTCTCTTTCAACCAGACGGGAACGGGGGCTTTCACGGCGGACACATCGAGCCGCGACTTGAACTTCGCCGTCTTCATCGACTCCAAGCCTCCCGTGGTCAACAGCGTGAAGGCTACCAGCATAAGCCGTAGTGGAGCGCCCAGGCGCTCCACCAACTTCAGGGTCGCCTTCTCAGACGATATGAAACCCTCCACCATCAGCACCTCGACAATAAGGCTCTTTAGGCTTCATTCCAATGGAAGCAAGACGCAGGTAAGAAGCGGCACCACGGTCTCTTGCGTGCCTGATGCTACGGCAGGGACCCAGTGTAAGACGGCTCTACTCAACCCATTCGGGGGCTCTGCAACGAAGCTTGCAGCACAGACCACCTACCGGGTAGTTGTGAGCAGGGATACCCAGGACAGGGCAAGCAACAGCCTGAAAAAGAGCTTCAGCAAGACCTTCAAGGTAGGTACTGCGTAAGCGTTACGGGGTCTCGGGGACGGCGAGCTGGCCTTGGAACTGGCGCACTATTCCGAGGACGATCTCTTTCTCCCTCTTCGGCAGGCGGGCGCTTTCCCTGAGAATGGCACCCGCTGTCTCGTCGGCCAGGGCCTCAAGCACCTCCTCGTCGAGAACCGAGACCCAAGTGCCCCGGTCCACGAGGTACGACGTCGGGACACCGAAGACCTCTGCAAGGGCTGCTACCTGACTCACTGACGGGTCAGAGATCGTCCCATTTCTGATCCCCTCTACGGTCTCCTCCGAGAGATCCCCTGCGCTCATGCGAGCCACCTCGGCACTCGTGTAGGGCTCACCGGTCTTCGGGTTCCTTATAATCTCGAAGAGGTGCTCAAGCCTACCAGCGACGCCACCCCTGCCCGGCTCCGCGGGCACCGCTCCCTTGGCGCCAAGATCTTCCTCGAACCACAACTCCGGCGGGAAGCCCATCACCTTCGCGATCGCCCTCAGCTTCTCGTAGCCGGGCCCCTCTATTCTGCCCTTACGCAGATTGGTGACGTAGGAGCGGGGCACTACACCTCCCGTGGCCTTCGCGAGCTCGGCGCCAGTCCACTCGCTGCCGTCCGGGCGATGATAGGTCTTTAGCAGGTGCTCGAACTTATGTGCAATGTGGGCCACGTATCCGAAGCTCCTTCAATCCGTCAGGTGTTGGGTTGACGAAACTATAACTCGCTGTGTCGCATATATGTTACGCAACATCTTCCTGGTGCTACCAAGAAAAAGTGGTCACCTGACCCCCTGAAAATGGCCATATGACCAATGTTGTGGACCCTTGGCGTAGGTTATGCTCTATCTGTGACTTGAGAGGGCAGGAGATCCCTGCGCTAAAGAAGGGTGGGACTCACATGACGACACGCATTGCTCCATCGATATCCATAATAGCGGTAGGTCTGCTACTGGCAAGCGCGGTTGCTTTGGCCCTCATGATGTTTGGTCCTAACTCTGAGCGAGGTATCTCGGCACGTCCCGCAGAAGCGGCAGCCAATGTCCATGTGACGGCCAAGTGTGACGGGAATCCGGAGAAGGTCCTCGTGACGAACAACACCCACCACCGCATCAAGATCAGGAACGTCGGGTCGATTTACAGGCCGTACGACTTCGAGCCGATAAGTGTCAACCAGAGGTTGGGCGGTGGCAGGACGATAACTTTCGAGAGCGGTCCGAGTGCTCACGGGAACGTCTTGACCAAGCAGTACATCTTCAACAGCGATGTAGGCTCCAGGGAAGGTGCCAGGGTCTCCACCTCTGTGGGCCGCTTTGTGGATCGCTGCGGATAAGCGATGGCAAGAGGTCGGGTCCTTATCTGGGCTCCGTTCTCTTTACTATCGCTTCGGACTATGGGTCTATCGTTGCACGAGATAGCAGCAGATGCCACCATGCCGCACCCGGCAGAGTGGAAGGTGCAGGTACTCGGCCGGGGGCTTTGGGGAAAGTAAGCAAAAGGAGGCACCATGAGGAAGTCGTTGCTCTTGGCAGCGTTATGTGCGTTGGCTACTCTAGTACTAGCTCCCGCTGCACTCGCGCAAGACGATCTGAACTGCGATGACTTTGCCACTCAGGCCCAGGCGCAGGCGGAACTCAACATCAATCCGAGCGATCCTAACAATCTCGACGCCAACAACAATGGCGTAGCCTGCGAGGATTCTGGTCTACCTGCGGGTACCTCCAGTGTGACCCCTTCCTCGACCACTAGCGCTTCAGCGAGCACTTCGCCCAGCGCGAGCTCTTCCGCCACCTCGTCGGCTACCTCAAGCGCTTCTGCAAGCTCCACTGCATCGGCGACGACTACCGCTAGCGCGAGCGCTTCCGCCAGCGCCTCTGCCCTTGCAGAGACCGGCGGCGTCGTCTCGCCGCTCGCTATCGCACCGCTCGCACTGTTGATTGGCGGCGGTTTGCTGGCAGCTGGCATTCTGCGCCGTAACTGACGAAGCATCGTCATTTGGGGGAGAGCCTGCACCTCCCCCTTTGATAGGAAGGGAAAAGCGATGGGGCGTATCTATGCGTGGTTTGGCGGCCTTACAACTGGCATGAAAGTCTTGGTTATTGTGGCCTCTCTCGTGCTGTTCGCCGTCCTGAGCCCCCTGATAACACCCCTGGCAGCTCTCACTCTCATCCTCTGCGTCCTCGTTGTCGCCTACAGGATACTTAGGCGACGCCCGTTCCGGGGGCCCGGCATCCTCCTCCTCAGTTCGCTCGTAGTCTTGCTCGTGTCGAGTGGCGTCTCCAACGCCCTATACGGCACCGCAGAAGAGCAGGCGAACTCTGGCAGGAACTCGCAAGCCACATCCGAGCCGCAGAAGGCTCGACAGCAGCCCGAGCCAGAAGAATCTAGAGCCCAAAGCGCCCCGCCCGAGACCACCGTTGAGGTCGCTAAGTCTTCGCCAGAGAATACGCAGGAGCAGACTCAGGCGAAGCCAAAACCGAAGCCCAAGCCGAAACCAGCACCCTCGGAGAAGAATCGCTTACACTATGACAAGACTGTCACGGTGAGCAGAGTGATAGACGGAGACACCGTCGAGGTCACGCCATCAGTAAACGGTGTGGCAGATGTACGGCTTATAGGGGTTGACACTCCTGAGACGGTTGACCCCAGCGAAGAGGTCGAGCCCTACGGACCGGCGGCCTCTGCGTTCGCAACCAAGGAGCTTACGGCCGAGAAGGTCGGCCTCGAGTTCGACGAGGAGAAGATAGACCAGTACGACAGGCTCTTGGCCTACGTCTACACAGAAGACGGCAAAATGTTCAACGAGGAGCTCCTCAAGAAGGGCTACGCCCAGGCTTACCCATACCCCCCGAACACGAAATATGAGGATAAGTTCGCTGCGGAACAGGAGAAAGCCAGGAAAGCAGATCTCGGCATATGGGGACTTTCCCGCGACGAGCAGTGCAAGCTCGCGGATAGGGGCAATGGGATCGGTGAAGGTACACCGGGATGCGCGGGGAGTTCGCACAACCATCAAGACTCCAAGGCCGCGCCAGCTTCCTCCGGGTCGGATCTCTATGATTGCTCCGACTTCGCTACTCAACAGGAGGCTCAAGCACAACTCCTGCCAGGAGATCCCTACGGGTTAGACGCCGATAGCGACGGGAAGGCCTGCGAGGACTTGCCGGACAGCTCCTCCGCCTCTGCCAGCTCGAGTGCCTCCGCAACGGGTAGTGCTCAGCCGTCCGCTTCGCCAAGTGCGCCCTCTTCTCCTAGCGGCTCTCCCTCGTCCCCTGACCCGTACGGGGATTGGACGTGCGAAGAGATTGGCGGAGGTCCTTACAAGGTGCCGCGTGGCAGCCCGCATGACGCGGACGGTGACGGTCTAGCGTGTGAATAGTGGCGCTTACGTAGGGGTGGGGATTGCCTCCGTTGCGAGTATCCTTGTCGGAGAATTATGGTGGGATTCCGTGGAGAAGGGAGCAGGATGCTAATTCAGAGACCAGCGGACCGGCTGGTAGTTGAGCTAGAAGGGGCTCTGGCTCGCTGTGAGAAACGGCGCTGGGAGCAGTTGGCGGACGAGTGTGTTCGGATTGGAAGAGCAGACCTGCCAGACGTGGTGCGTCAAAGGTTTCCGGTGTTGGCAGAGGCGTTCGACAGAACCTAGCTTACGCCTGCGCCATCCCCTCGTGGACAATCGCTCGGTGGACGACAAGCCGCAGAAAAAGCCCTATCTCCACATCAGGAGCGTGGACGGCCTCCTCTTCCCCGAGGCCATAGCCATTACAGGCAACGCCACGGCCCTCCTTAAGCTTAGGGCCCAGATAGAGCGGGCGCTAAGAGGTGTAGAGAGCTATCTCTTCTCCGAGGCCGTCTACCTGGACGTAAACGGTATAGAGTTCGAGGTGGCTGTGAAGTGGGCGAAGAGCAAAGAGGAGATGGAAGTGCCCGTACCGAAGCCCGAGAGGACCGCCGAGGAGCTGCCGTGGGCAGAGAGTGGCAGAAGGTCGGCTGAGGAGAAAAAAGACTGAGGAGAGTAGCTCAAGGGTGGGGTGGTCGCTAGCTCCATAGGACTGCGGCAGAGCGAACTTCTGATGTACGGAGTTCTACGAAGTTCGCCACTCGGTTCCGTATCGGTTACCGTAACGCTCGGGAGACGGTAGCAGGCTAGAGTGGTGTCATGACGCAACGTACGGGTGGGCAGGGCCGAGGGGCCGGTGGGATGAGCGGCCGAGCTGCCGCCTGGCTGGCCTGGTCGTTGGTGACGCTATCGGTGGTGCTGCTCGTGGGCTGGAT
>CADDZK010000041.1 GCA_902812425.1 Actinomycetota bacterium | reverse complement strand
GTACTGTCCTGCCGTCTTGGGATCAAGGGCCCTAAGCCAGGCGTACTTGAAGTCCTGGGAAGTTACGGGATCTCCGTTCGACCACTTTATCCCGTCGCGCAGAGTAAAGGTGTAGGTGAGCTTGTCGTCGCTGAGTTCGTAGCTCTTGGCCAATTCCGGAACGGGCCTGTTGTTCGGATCCAGCCTCATGAGCCCCGAGATCACGTTCTCGAGTACGTCCGTGGAGACCGAGTCGGTCGTTGTCGTGGAGTCGAGGTCGCGGATGGTGTCTCCGAGGTTGATAGTGACGGACTTGCTGCTCCCGCCACCGCCGCCACCGCCACTGCCGCCACCACTGAAGACCCCGCAACCGGGCACCGCCAGCATGGCGGCCCCGGCTAGACCCGTACCACTGATCTTCAGAAAGTCCCTTCGGGACATGCCGGGTGTCCGGCGTACCCCGTCACCCTTCGTCAGCAACTCCTCGATTCTCATGGATTCTCCTTTCTCTTCCCCGCGCTCATCACGCGTGAGCTCCGAACACCCGTTTTATCGCCTCTAGTCATTATACGGAGGCCTGATGACCCCGGATGTTCTCCTCGGCATTCCTGAAACCTTATACTTGCGCAGTATAAGCCCATTTTTAATCGTCATGCAATGCGGCAACCCGGTGGGGCTTGTCCTGATGTACAAACGTCTTCGGGCAACGAAGGGCAGGGAGCGCGACATGAAGCCGCCTATACTCATGGACTTCCCCGAGAGCTTCGAGACGGAGCGGCTCCTGATCCGGAGCCCGCTCCCGGGCGACGGCCCCGGGATGCACGCGGCGATCAGGGAGTCTCTGGGTGAGCTCACCCCCTGGATGCCGTGGCCGAAGGAGCATAGGACCGTCGAGGACTCGGAGGTCAGCGCGCGCCGGGCGCGGGTGGCTTTCCTGGAGCGCTCGGAGCTCAGGCTGCACCTCTATCTCAAAGGGACGGATACGCTAGTGGGGAGCAGCGGTCTGCAGGGGATAGACTGGGAGGTACCGAAGTTCGAGATCGGCTACTGGTGCCGCACCAGGTTCACGGGGCGCGGCTACACGACGGAGGCAGCGCGTGCCATCACGGCCTTCGCCTTCGACGCCCTTGGGGCAAAGCGCGTCGAGATACGGTGCGATTCGCGCAACCTTCCAAGCGCGAGGGTCGCGGAGCGGGCAGGCTTCAGGCTCGAAGGCGAACTCCACAACAACGAGGTCGGCACTGATGGGGTGCCAAGAGACACCCTGATCTACGCCATGACCCCGGAGCGCCGGCAGGACTGAGTTGCTCTATCGATAGAGACGCTGCCCCGAAACCGCCGGTCGCCCGCTAACCCTCCGAGCGGTCGCGGACGTAGTCCTCGTAGGAGTAGTGGGTAGGACGTGGACGACGAGAGAAGAGGGCCAGGATGACGGCTCCCGTACCGAGCAGGGAGAGAGCATAGAGGAGCAGATCCCCGAGCACGGGGATCAGGGCGGTCGCGGCGAGGATGACGGCCCCCACGACGGCGGCCGGGGCGTTGCCCACCCTGTAGCGCCCCGTAACCATCAGGACTCTGGTCCCGAGGAAGAAGGCGGCGACGAGCGCCCCGCAGAACAGGAGCGCCAGGTAGGCGGGCGCGAGGAGCAGCAGGAGCGGAATCCCCACTATGGTGACGGCGAGGACGACGCAGAGCAAGAAGAACGCCGGCAGCGAGACCAGCCCGTAGACGAAGGACCTCCCAGGGGACTCCTCAGCCCTGCGCGCCGCAGCGGCCAGCGGCCTCGGAGCAATGACCGCGGCAAGCACGGTACACGCGGCGAACGCGAGCGCCGCGAAGAACCATCCGACGAAGCCGAGTATGTCGGGCCCGTCCGCCTCGTCGTAATCGAAGGTCATCCCCCTCGCCATTATGTGTCCCTTCACCGCGGCCTCGTTGCCCGTGATCTCACCGCTCTCGCATTTGAGGTCCCCGGATATGGCGGCCTTCGGACCGAGCGTTACATCCCCTCGTCCGACGTCCACCTCCCCACCTACAGGGGCGTTGACGTAGACGTCGCCGAACTCGGCGTGAACGTCGCCGTCGACGGGGCCTTCGATCTTTACGCCCCCGAAGCCAGCGTCGACATCTCTTCCAACCTTGCCGTTGACGAGGACGTTGCCGAACCCGGAATGTACGTCGTTCTCTACCTGCCCGCGTACCACGACGTCGCCGAAACCCGTCGAAACGTTCTGCTCGACCGCGTGAGAACCTACTACCACATCTCCCATCAGACGCTGCTCGGCCGCGTGAGCGGGCAGCGGAAGGAAGACGATGAGGCCGAGCATCACGACCGCGAGCACCGGCAGGGCGTGGACCCGGGAGGGTACGGAGAGGCTCATGCCTCTCGGGCGCGCCGCCGGGAGACCGACAGGTATACGGCGGCTATGACGAGGTCTACGAGAGCGCCTGCACCGAGGGCTATCAGGAGCGCAGCACCGACGGCGGCGAAGACGACCTGGACCACGTCCGCCAGGCCGGCGACGAACCCCCAGAAGACGCCTATCGCGTCGACGACCGGGACCGCCAGGTTCGCGCCGTAGAGGATCAAGGTCGCCGAGGTTACGAGCAGCAAGACCAAGGCGAGGGCCGCCCAGAGGAGCCTGGCTTTGACGGACCTGGTCGGCAGCGCCATTACGACGTCTCGATAGACCGGCCTTGGCGCCTCGAACTCCAGGGAGCCTAGGGAGGCGTTGAGTCGCAACTCCCTCTCGTAGAGGGTCTGACAATCTCTGCAACCCCTCAGGTGCGCCCTGACCTCGCGCTCCCGCTCCGGTTCGAGCGAGCCGTCGGCGAGCTCGAAGATCGGCTCGGGGGCGCAGGGGAGCCGGCCGTTCATTCCCGCTCACCCGCCTCTTCCAGCCTCTCGGCGAGCATGTTGCGGGCGCGGAACAGCCTGCTCTTGACGGCGGGGACCGAGATGGAGAGTACCTCGGCTATCTCGGCGTAGCTAAGGCCCTCGGTGTAGCGGAGGATGAGCGGCACGCCGTAGGTCTCGGGCAGGGTCGCTATCGCCTCCCTCACACTCCTTGAACGGTCGGCCTCGACGGCCTCGGCTTCAGGGCTGCGGGAGACGGGGGCGTGAGCCTCGGGGTTGAACTCGACGATCTCCCTGCGGCGTCTCAGGGTGTCGACGCCTAAGTTATTGGCGATAGCCAGCAGCCACGTCTTGAACCGGTAGTCCGGGTTGAAGGTCTCCAGGCGGTCGTAGGCGCGCAGGAACGTCTCCTGCACCAGGTCTTCGACGGAGATCTCACGCCGCGCATAGGGGTAGACGACGCGGCCTACCAGCCGCTCGTAGCGGCTGACCAGCTCCTCGTAGGAACGCAGGTCTCCCGAGAGCGTGCGGGCGACGAGCTCGTTGTCGTCCAGCTCCTCGCGCCGGACCGACAGGCTCCCGAGCCTCTCCCGCCAGCCACCTATAGTCACCGTGGATGTGTACTCCATACTAAGATGAGTATACGCCCCCACCTCGAGAAAGTTTCCAGAGAGAAGCGTAGCGATCCTGGCGAGTTCGGGGTGTAAAGGACGGGGTTATCTAGAGAGACGGCGACAGCTAGATCGCGGCCTGTCCGTCGATGGTGAGGCCAGACAACCTGGAGGCGTATTCGGCCAGGGCCGCCTCGTTCAGTATCGCGATTCTGCGCTTGCGGCTCTCGATGACGCCGTCGCGCTGGAGCTCGCTCATCACCTTGGAGACGGCCTCCCTGGTGGAGGCGATCATGGCAGCGAGGTCCTGGTGGGTGAGGCGCACGTCTATCACCGTGCCGGCTCCGTTGTCCTCTCCGAAGCGCTCGCCCAGGTTCATCAGCAGCGTCGCGAGCCTGGTCGAGACCTCCCTGTGCAGAAGGCTCTCTATCACCTCGTCCGTCTGCCTGAGCCGCTCGGAGAACGAGGAGAAGAGCTTGAGGGCGAAGCCTGGATCGCTCTTTATGACCCCCTCTATGGAAGCCTTCTGGATGCTTGCGACCCTCGCTTCGGTGACGGCCTCGGCGAAGACGCCCTGCCAGCGTCCCTCGACGAGGTCGAGCTTGCCGAAGACGCCGCCGTCCTTCAAGAGCGCGGTCGTTGCCTCCTTGTAGTCGCCGTAGAGTTTGTACAGACGCACCGTCCCCGAGAGCAGAAAGTAGAGTTGATCGTCGGGGTCTCCCGGCGTGAAGATCGTGTCCTTGGGACCAAAGCGCCTCTCGACGGTCCTCAGGCCTGCCTCCTCGAAGTCTTCGAGGCCAAACCCCTCCGGCGCGCTTGTGGTAGCAAACCCCCCAGTGTTGTGGCTCGAAAGCATCTGATCCGACCTCTCTAAGGAGATTACCCGCAGGCCCGACAGAACTCTCCGGGCACGCATATTATACCCGATGTTCTAATCACTATTCTCGATCAGAGGGCCCGTAGGGCGCCGCTCAGGCCGCGGTTCTGCGCCACCTGAGTTCCACGCCGACGCGCTTGGCGACGAAGAGAAGATCGTCGCGCAGGGCGCCGATGTCTTTGTCGTAGAGGGTGACGATACAGAAGTCGCAGTTGCGATAGGCCCAGGCGAAAGGTGCGAGATCCCCCTCTACCCTCCTCTCGGAGTTTATACCCCAGGCGTCGGCGAGCCCCAGGCGCCCCCCGGCGAGGTCGAGGGTTATGCGCCACCCCTCGTCCGTCGGGACTTCGAAGTATCCGGGGAGCCTCCCCGCAGGGACCATGGCGTTCTCCAGGTCCTTGGCGAAGGCCTTCTTGTGGGCCTCGACCCCAGCGAGGTAATCCGTATCGTCCACCGTCTTCGGGGGCGCCGGGGTATAGAGGCGATGCTCCGTGACCCTCACGCCCTCGGGCGGGTAGAACCCGACGAAAGGGACAGGCGAGCGCCAGAGGTGCTGTATAACCCCGAGCGTCACGTTGCGCCGCTCCACAGGCTCGCCTACCGACTCGGCGAAACGCATCGCAGCCAGGCGCATGTGCCTGGGCTCCCACGGATGTGGTTCTCCCACGGTCCGCAGCCTCCGCCGGCGCTTGTTTATGCGACGAACCTCTTCCATGACGGGCGTATTCTACAACTCCCTTGCAGCCTGTGCCCGGCAACGAAAACCAGAAGCCGGGTAGTAACCGACACCTCGTCCGGCCCGCAACTCATAGTACGAGGGCGAGGCCGAAGCCCCGCCCTCGCTGTAGAGAAGATAAGTACTGCTTACTATTGCCTGCTCGCGGCCAGCAGGTAGAGGAAGGTAAGCACCGCCGTCAGGGCCGCCGCGATGTAGGTGAAGGCAGCAGCCGTAAGCACCCGCCTGGTGCCCCCGGCCTCCGTGCTCGACAGTATCCCGTAACGGGTCAGGAGCCCGTAGGCGCGGGTCGAGGCGTTTATCTCGACGGGCAACGTAACAACGTGGAAGGCAAGTACCCCCAGGAAGAGCAGCACGGCGATGTTGATCAGGAGCGACCCAAGAGGGCTCGCAGCACCCCCGACGAAGAAGGCCATGATGAAAGCCATCGGCCAGAACTGGCTGCTGAAGTTCACGATCGGGAAGATACCGGCCCTGAGCTTCATCGGCACGTACCCGGTCGCGTCCTGTATGGCGTGCCCTACCTCGTGGGCCGCGACGCTCACCCCGGCTATGGAGTTGCCCCTGAAGTTGCCCTCGGAGAGCCTCACCACCTTGCTCCTCGGGTCGTAGTGGTCCGTTAGCTGTCCTGCGACGGGCTCGACGCGCACGTTTGTAAGCCCGTTGCGGTCGAGGATCATGCGGGCTGTCTGTGCGCCGGTGAGGCCGCTAGCGCTGGGCTGTTTTGAGTACTTCGAATAAGAGCTCCTCACCCAGAGCGCTGCGGCACCCGAGATGAGCATACCGACGATCATTATTAATAAGTAACCGCCGAATCCGACTGGTAAGAACAACGTCTATCCTCCTGACAGATTTACTGCCGATATTTTACTACACACGTATACGCACGAACGCCCGCAAAGTTCCGCAAAGACCGCACGGAATGCGTATTTTAGGGGGATCTGAAGCCCGCCTGAGCGGCAAGAGAAAGGGCGGGGCCTCAAAGCCCCACCCCTCTTTAGAGGACCCTATGAGCGCCGTTCTTCAGTTCTGCTGGCGGGCCTCCTTGAGGTCGTCGACGACGGAGGGGTCGGCGAGGGTCGAGGTGTCTCCCAGGTCGTCCTCGCCCTCGGCGACGCCGCGGAGGACGCGGCGCATGATCTTGCCGCTCCTCGTCTTGGGCAGGTCCGGGGTGAAGATGATCTCATCGGGCCTCGCGTGCGGGCCTATGGCCTTTCTGACCTGCTGGTTGAGCTCCTGAACGAGATCGTCAGATCCCTCCATGTCGCCTTCGAGGATCACGTAGGCGACGATGGCCTGTCCCTTGTCCTCGTCGTGCCGCCCGATAACAGCGGCCTCGGCGACGCCCTCGTGGGAGACTAGGGCGCTCTCGACCTCCATCGTGCCGATGCGGTGTCCCGAGACGTTCATCACGTCGTCTATGCGGCCCGTGATCGTGTAGTAGCCGTTCTCGTCGCGTTCGGCGCCGTCCTCGACGAAGTACTTGTCGCCGAGCCTCTCCCAGTAGGTCTTGCGGTAGCGCTCGGGGTCCTTGTAGATCGTGCGGAGCATGCCCGGCCAGGGCCTGGTGATGACCAGGTTACCTTTCCCAGCACCCTCGATGGGGTTGTCTTCCTCGTCGTAGATATCCACGGAGATGCCAGGGAAGGGACGGGTTGCGCTGCCGGGCTTGGTCGGGGTGATGCCTGGGAGAGGTGCGATCATGATGGCGCCCGTCTCCGTCTGCCACCACGTGTCAACGACGGGGCAGCGGCCGCCCCCGACGTTCTCGTAGTACCACTCCCACGCCCGCGGGTTGATGGGTTCACCCACGGTCCCGAGCAGCCGCAACGACGAGAGGTCGTGCTTCTCCAACGGTTCGGTGCCCTGTTTCATGAACGCCCTGATGACGGTCGGGGCAGAGTAGTAGATCGTAACCCCGTGCCGCTCGATGAGGTCCCAGTGCCTGTCCGGACCGGGGTAGCTCGGCGTCCCCTCGAACTGGACGGTGGTGGCACCGTTGCTCAAGGGTCCGTACACTAGGTAGGAGTGCCCCGTGACCCAGCCTATGTCTGCCTGGCACCAGTAGACGTCGTCCTCTTTGACGTCGAGCACCCACTTGGTAGTCGCCTTGACCTGCGTTAGGTATCCGCCCGTGGTGTGCACGATGCCCTTGGGCTTGCCCGTCGAGCCCGAGGAGTAGAGGATGAAGAGGATGTCCTCCGAGTCCACCTCTTCGGCCGGGCACTCGTCGTCGGCCTCTTCCATCAGGTCGTTCCAGTAGTGGTCGCGCCCCTCGGTCATGTCCACGTCCTCACCCGAGCGCTGCGCGACTACCACGCTCTCGATGGAAGGCGTGTCCTGAAGCGCCTCGTCGGCGTTGGCCTTCAAGGGCGTCACCTTGCCGCCGCGCGGCCCACCGTCTGCGGTCACGAGGACCCTCGCCTCGCAGTCGTTTATACGGTCGCGCAGGGAGTCGGCTGAGAAGGCACCGAAGACTACGGAGTGGGGAGCCCCGATGCGGGCGCACGCGAGCATAGCGATGGGGAGCTCGGGGATCATAGGCAGGTAGATCGCAACCGGGTCACCCTTCTCGACCCCGAGTCCCTTGAGCACGTTGGCGAACTTCTCGACCTCCGCCTTCAGTTCCGAGTAGGTGAAGGTCCTGGAGTCCCCTGGCTCGTCACCCTCCCAGAGGATGGCCGTCTTTTCGCCCCTGCCCTGCTCTATCTGGTAATCCAGGCAGTTATATGAGACGTTCAGTTTACCGCCGACGAACCACTGGGCCTCTGGCGGGTCCCAGTTGAGGACTTGATCCCACTCCTTGAACCAGTGCAGCTCCCTGGCACGCTCCGCCCAGAACCCCTCGTAGTCCTGCTCGGCCTCCTCGTAGACCGAGTCGTCCTTCACATTCGCCTGACTGGCGAAGTCCTCAGGAGGCTCGTACATGCGGGTCTGTGTCTCTTCCGCCATCTCTACTCCCTTCCCTTACGCGGCCTCTACCTGCGCACCGTTCTCATTAGAGAAGGCGCACGAAACGTATACACACCTCTTCCAAAAACGGGTTCCCTCTCCATGCTTACCCGTATATTACCCGCTATGGCTCTTACCCGCTCTCACCCGGATTAATCATCCTGGGGCCCTCCCGAGTTGATAGGTTCCCACGCGACGGGACGCGGCGCGCCAAGAGAGTTGACACCGAGTACCTTCGCGACTCTGGCGACGGCACCTCTCATTCCCTAGACTGTGCCGGACCCGGAGGAGATCAGGAGGCGCAATGGGCGGATTGCTAGAAGGCAAGAAGGTACTCGTTACGGGAGTCCTGGACCGGCGCTCGATAGCCTACTCGGCGGCGAGGCTGGCCCAGGAGGAGGGGGCTGAGATCGCCCTGAGCGGCTTCGGGCGTGCCAGGCGTCTGACGGAGCGCACCGCCAAACGCCTCGACCCGGAACCCCCGATCCTCGAACTGGACGTAAACAAGCCCGAGGACGTAGAGGCTGTCGCGAAGGACCTCGGAGAACGCTGGGGCACCCTCGACGGGATCGTCCACGCCATCGCCTTCGCACCCGAGGACGCCCTCGGGGGCAACTTCCTCACCGCAGAGTGGCCCTCCGTCGCCACGGCCCTCCAGACCTCGGCCTACTCCCTGAAAGCTCTCTCCGTCGGCCTCGCGGAGATCCTGAACCCCGGAGCCTCAGTCGTCGGGCTGGACTTCGACGCCCGCGTCGCCTGGCCCGCCTACGACTGGATGGGCGTAGCCAAGGCCGCCCTCGAGAGCACCTCACGCTACCTCGCCCGCGACCTCGGGGAGCGCGGCATAAGGGTCAACCTCGTCTCGGCGGGTCCGATCAGAACCCTGGCGGCGAAGGGCATCAGCGGGTTTGAGGAGATCGAAGGCGAATGGGAGCGCCAGGCACCCCTCGGCTGGAAGACGGCCGACCCCGAGCCTGTGGGCCGCGCGGTGGTGAGCCTGCTCTCGGACTGGTGGCCCGCCACCACCGGAGAACTCATACACGTCGACGGCGGCTACCACGCGATGGGGGCCCCGATCAAGTAGAAGGTCGGATGGCCCGTTGGTGCTTCGCTAAGCCCCGAGGTTCAGTGGGGCCATAGTGACGTCGGAACACAACGTTAGCCTATCGCTCTAAGTGCTCCCAGTGCCTCCTGTACGTGCCTGGTTGCTGCGAGCTGAGAGGAGAAGACGTGGCGCACCACCCCTTCCCTGTCTATGACGTAGGTCACCCGGCCCGGGAAGATACCGAGGGTACTCGGAACGCTGTATAGCTGCCTCACCTTTCCCCCTGCGTCGCTCAAGAGGGTGAAGGGGAGATCGTGCGCTTCAGCGAAGTTCCTGTGTGACTCCACGGAATCCGAGCTTATCCCCAAGACCTCGGCATCGAGCCTTCCGAACTCCTCGTGATCATCCCTGAATGCACAGGCCTCCTTCGTACATCCTGGGGTGTCGTCTTTGGGGTAGAAGAAGAGGACTACGGGCTTTCTGCCGAGGAAGTCTCCGAGGCTCACCATCTTTCCCGTTTGAGAAGGCAACGTGAAATCGGGCGCTACGGACCCTACGTCGACCGTCTCCCTTCGCGAGCCCATACATCTATCTTACCGCGGCTCTCGCCTGGTGAACGGGGAGTCTGGAGGTCGGTCTCTAGACCCTTCTGGCGAGGGAGGCGAACTTGGTGTACTGCTCCATCCAGGCGAGCTGGACCTTGCCTGTGGGACCGTTGCGGTGCTTGCCCACGATGACCTCGGCGATGCCCTTGTCATCGGAGTCCGGGTTGTAGTACTCGTCGCGGTAGAGGAACATGACCATGTCCGCATCCTGCTCTATGGCGCCAGAATTGTGGGTTATGAATCCATCCACCGTAAAGTTGTGGACATCCTCTACCGTGAGGTCATAAGCTTGCTCGCGACCTGCCCTACGCACTGCTCTAACCTCTTCCCACAGCACGTCGCTGTTGCCGAGGCGACGAAGGACGGGATCGCCGAGGCAATCGCCCAGCTCACGTGCCCTCTCGCGACTCATCAGCTTGCCTTGCTCTCTCCAACCCACCTCGGTCCACGACAGGCTGCGCTCGGCCTTGATCTCACGCACGCGACTGTTCGCTATGGTTGGCACTCTGTCCAGCGCGCCGGCGAATCCGCGCCGCTGTTTTTCGAGGCACGTGGCTAATGGGGTGTGCTTTGAGCCGAGAAAGCCGACTCGCTGCGCAAAGGTTCTCACGTTGTCGAGGCCACCTACGTAGACGACCCATGCCGTGCCCGCAGATGGCCTATAGCCCGAAGCCGCCGTGCTGTGCTCGTGGACTGACGCCCTGACACCGAGGCGCAAGAGCAGTAACTGGACGTCCCGAGCTAGCTGGTCGCTAACCGTAGCGAGGCGCACGTAGGGGGCGCCCCCGGCGTGTGAGACGGATCCATCAGCGTGGAACAATCCTCTGAGGAACGCTTCCACCGACTCGTCCGAGCGCGACCAGAGGGCCTCCGGCACGCGCTTGCGACGGCCCGTATGGCCCCACGCGTCGATGCCCCTCAGCCAGCGGGTCATTAGGTTCTTCTTGGCGCCCGTCATGCTTCCCGTTGTAAAGACGACTTTCTGCGCCACAGAAGATGCGTGCTCGGGTTTAACCACCGGCCTGACCCCGAACACCGCCTTACCCAGCCAGGAGGCGTAACGTGCCTCGGCTGCAGTCGCGGTAGTGAGGGTCGCGGTGCCGTTCAGGTATCCGTCGCCCAAGAGCCAGCCGCACAGCAGCCACTTGCGGGGATCATCTTCGACCGCGCGTAGGGGCCGGGCCTGCCGGCGAGGCAGGCCGACACATTGACCGGGTGCGAGATCACTGGCCTTGGTCCAGCCCTTCTCACCGAGTAATCTATGTCCTTCGGAGCACCGCAGCACCATCCCGCTGCGCAACTCAACCTCTACCAAATCTTTTCGTCCGACGGCCCAAGCGTCCACGACCCTACGCTTGACCAACCTCAGATCGTCGTCGATAGCCCATACGCTGGGTCGCAGTCCTTCATCCACGATCTTCTTGATCGGCAGGCGTTCTCCCGTATCCGCATCTGTTACGAGGGCCGTACCTGGCAAGCAATCGCGAAGGTCGGAGAGGAGCGGACGTTTGTCGTGGCGGGCTTCTACGGCGCGGGAGAGCTGGGCGATAGCCAGCACGGGCACGTCGAGGTCGCGGGCGAGCACTTTGAGTCCGCGGCTGATCTCGGCGATCTCCTGTTGGCGGTTCTCCGAGCGGTTTCCTTGCCCGACCATGAGCTGCAGGTAGTCGACGACGACGAGCGAGAGCGGCCTCTCGCCTGCTGCGTTCAACTGGCTGGAGAGCCGCCTGACCTTGGCCCGTATCTCCATGAGCGTCACGCCGGCGGTGTCGTCGATCCAGATCGGGGCGCGGCTGACCTCGGCGACCCCACGGACCAGCTTCGGCCAGTCCTCGGCCTTGACGTTGCCGCTCCTAAGGGCCTGCGCGGGGATGCGCGTCGTCTGCGAGATAAGCCTCTGGACGAGTTGCTCCTTGCTCATCTCCAGGGAGAAGATCGCAACCGGCATCTTTTTCTCGCCGGCTGCGTGCCAGATGGCGTTGAGAGCCATGGCCGTCTTCCCCATGGCCGGTCTCGCCGCGAGTATGACCAGGTCGCTCTTATGGAAGCCCGTGGTGAGGCGGTCGAGGTCCTCGAAGCCGGTCTCGACGCCCGTCACCTCGCCCTCCTGCTCGTAGAGGCGTTGGATCATCTCAAGAGCGCCAGGCGCGAGCTCAGAGAGGGGCGAGAGATGTTCCCTGAGCGTCCGGTTGGAGACCCCGTAGATGAGCTGCTCCGCAGAGTCGAGCGCCTCGCTGACGTCCTCGGGCTCCCTGAAAGCGTCCTCAGTGATGCGGCTACCCACGTCTATAATGGCCCTGAGGAGCGCCTTGCCGCGCACGATGTCTGCGTAGCGGCCCGCGTTCGCCGCCGTCGGGACGCTCTCGACGATCTGGAAGACGTAGGGCCTGCCGCCTATTCTCTCGAACTCGTTGACGCTCCTCAGCTCGTTGGTGAGCGTGAGCTGGTCTATGGGGTCACCGCGCGAGTAGAGACGCATCATGGCCCCGTAGATGATCCTGTGCACCTCGGAGTAGAAGTCCTCCGCAGCGAGACGCTCGGCGACAGCCGCAACCGCAGTCTCGGAGACGAGCATCGCGCCTATGACAGCCCGCTCGGCATCAAGGTCGTGCGGCGGTACCCGGGCCGCGTCAGCCCCGGTCTCCACGCTGCGGATCCTCCCCCGGCGTTCCATAACCTACCAGGATGCAGCATAAAGGCCCCCGTTACAAGACGGGAGCCTTTACCCTCTGGTTTAGATTGTGCCTGAAGCTACAGTTGAGCTACAGCTTGCGTCTATAGCTTGGGGACCACGATCACCTTGACGCTCGCCTCGACGTCGCCGTAGACCTGGATGGGGACCTGGTGGGTACCGAGGGCCTTTATGGGCTCATCCAGGCGGATGCGGCGCCTGTCGAGGCGGACACCGCGGGCCCTCTCGACGGCGTCGGCGATATTGGCGGCGGTGACCGAACCGAAGAGCCTCTCGTCCTCGCCGGTACGGGCCTCGATAGTGATCACGCTCTTGTTCAGGATGCCTGCGATCTCCTCGGCCCTCTCGGCGAGACGCCTGTCGCGCTCCTCGGTCTCCTCCATCCTGCGGCGCGCTTCCTCGAGCTTGCCCGGGGTCGCCACCTCGGCGAGGCCGCGCGGGACGAGGAAGTTGCGCACGTAGCCCCGGCTCACGTCGACGATATCGCCGCGCTGCCCGATCTTCTCGACGTCCTGGTTGAGGATTACCTGCATCCTACCTCCCCACCACGTAGGGCAAGAGCGCCATCTCGCGGGCGCGCTTTATCGCCGTGGCCGCCTCCCGCTGGTGCTGCGGGCACAGTCCCGTAACCCTGCGGGCCCTGATCTTGCCGCGGTCCGAGATGAACCGCCTGAGCATGTTGTAGTCCTTGTAGTCGACGTAGTCGACGTTCTCCTTGCAGAAGACGCAAGGCTTGCTCTTCGTCGGGCGTCCCCCGCGTGGCGGCCCGTTCCTTCTCCTACCCATTCATTACCTCCAGTAGTGTCAAGCCGGGACTTCGGTCGGCTCGGGCAGCGGCTTGTGCGCGTAGCTCGGCGGGAGCTTCACGATCATGTGCCTGAGCACGTCGTCGGAGACGCGCAGGATGCGCTTGAGCTCGACGAGGGTGCGCTCGCCCGCCGTGAACTCCATGACTACGTAGAAACCGTCGGTCCTGTGGTCTATCTCGTAGGCCAGCTTGCGGCGCCCCCAGTGGTTCGGCTCTCCGGCCTCGCCGCCGGTGCGCTCGATGATCGTGCGAAAACGCCCGATGGTGTTCTCGACCTGCTCCTCGTCGAACTCGGGGATCACTATGAGCATGACTTCGTAGGTGTCGATGTTTGCCTCCTCCGGTCTAGTGTCGGCTTCCTAGCGAGTAAGAAGCAGGGGCTCTTCGGATTTCCAGGTTAGTGTAACAGCGGGATCGAACTGTTACAAACGGCCTTTCGGGAGCTCGAAGACGCCGAGTGTCTCCGGGTTCACTGCCACAGTCCGGGGCGGGTCTATACTCTGCTCGTGGATAACGGAGCCGGGATAGCCGTCGAGACGGTGGGCCTTGAGAGGGTCTACGGCGAGGGTCCGACCGCGGTGCGCGCCCTCAAGGACGTCTCTCTGGAGTTTCCGAATGGAGAGT
The DNA here is from genome assembly GCA_902812425.1 of Actinomycetota bacterium. Classification (GTDB taxonomy): domain Bacteria; phylum Actinomycetota; class Rubrobacteria; order Rubrobacterales; family Rubrobacteraceae; genus Rubrobacter_D. Next base: position 2,726 of record CADDZK010000041.1, on the reverse strand, counting down.
TCGCGGCGATCATGGGTCCCTCCGGCTCGGGGAAGAGCACGCTCCTGCACATCCTTGGCGCCCTCGACAAGCCGACGTCGGGGCGTGTTGTCGTCGGGGGAACCGAGCTTTCGGGGCTCTCAGACAGGAAGCTCACGCTCCTCAGGCGTGAGCGGATGGGCTTCGTCTTCCAGTTCTTCAACCTAATCCCCACGCTCTCTGCGGAGGAGAACGTGCTCCTGCCCGTGCTCATCGCCGGCAAGAAAGCAGGGAAGTATGAGAAGAGGCTCGATGAGCTACTCGATCTCGTCGGGCTCACAGGAAGGCGGACGCACCGGCCCGACGAACTCTCAGGTGGCGAGCAGCAGCGGGTCGCCTTAGCGCGGGCCCTGATCAAATTCCCAGACATCATCCTCGCCGACGAACCGACGGGCAATCTGGATTCCAGGACGGGCGCCGAGGTGCTCGCGCTGCTCAAAGAGTCTGCGGCCCGCTTCGAGCAGACGATCCTCATGGTCACCCACGACCCGCGGGCGGCGGCGACGGCAGACCGTGCGATCTTCCTCTCCGACGGCAGGGTCGTCGACGAGGCGAGGGACCCGGATCAGGACGAGATCCTGGAGCGCATCAAGACGCTGGAGTCCACGGGGTGAGACTATGCCCGGCTACTCCTTCAGGCTTATGACTGACGAGGAAGCGCGGGAGATCTCGCGCTGGCACTACGAACCTCCCTACGGCTTCTACGATGCGACGAGCGATGACGATGATCTGGAAGAGCTACTCGACCCCGAGCGCCGAAAAGACGCCTACTTCTCGGTCTTCGACGAGAACGGGGAGCTCGTCGGTTTCTTCCAGTTCGAGCGAGAGGGCAGAGCGGTGGACGTCGGGCTCGGCATGAGGCCTGACCTGACAGGAAAGGGACTCGGGGTCGGGTACCTGCTCGCCGGCCTCGAGTTCGCCAGGGAGCGTTTCTCGCCGGAGCGCTTCACGCTCTCCGTGACGACCTTCAACGAGCGTGCGATCAAGGTCTACGAGCGGGCCGGCTTCCGGCGGAGCCACGAGTACCCGCACCACACCAACGGCGGCGAGTACCTCTTCGTGGCGATGGCCAGGGAAGCGTGAAGCTCAGGCGCTTCTCCGGCCTGAGCTTGCGTAACCTGCGTGCCAGGGTTCAGAGGACCCTGCTCACGGCCGTAGGCATCGTGCTCGGGGTCGGGATCGTCTTCGGCGTCCTCACGCTCTCGGATACCATGTCCGGTACGTTCAAGGAGCTCTTTACCAGGGCCTACGGCTCTGCTGACCTCACCATCACGGCCGCCGGCGGCAGCGGCGGGTTCGACCAGAAGGTCGCAGGCGAGGTGCGCCGCTACGAGGGGGTAAGTTCGGCGGCGCCGCGCTACTCGCTCTCTTCTTCCCTCATCCTCAAAAAGAAGAACGGGCTGCCCGAGGTCAGGAGCATGCGCCTCTTTGGCGTCGAGCCCGCCTCGGCGAAGCTCGCGACGGGCTTCGAGCTGACCGAAGGACACTTCCCGCGAAGCGGCAGGGAGCTCACCCTCGACGGCGGTTCGGCCAAGAGCGCGGGGCTCGGGATCGGGGACACGGTCACGGTCGGCACGCCTCAAGGACCCAAGAAGTTGAAGCTCGTCGGGCTCCTGCGGATACCGGGGGGTTCGTTCGGAGGGTTGGCTTTCGGCATGGTGCCTCTTCCATTCGCCCAGAGAGTCTTCGACAAGCCGCATCAGATCTCCGGCATCGCCGTCGAGGCGGCGGACGGTGTCTCCGTCTCCGACTTGAGAGACAGGCTTGACAGAAAGCTCGGAGAGGGGTTGCAGGTCGAGCGCTCCGAGACGCGCACCCAGGAGGTCAGCGGCCAGCTCCAGGGGTTCAAGATAGCGCTGCTCTTCTTCGCCGGGACCTCGCTCTTCGTCGGGGCCTTCCTCGTCTTCAACGCCCTCTCGATGACCATCCTGGAGAGGACGCGAGAGCTCGGGATGCTCCGTGCCCTGGGCTCGACACGCGCCATGATCGCACGCTCCGTCATAATCGAGGCGCTGCTCCTCGGCGTCCTCGGCTCCGTCCTCGGGGTGCTCTTCGGGTACGGGATGGCGAAGGGTCTCGTCTACCTCTTCGGCAAGGCTTTCCTCTTCGAGATAACGACGCTCGTCCTCAGCCCCTTCGCCCTCGTCTCGGCGATAGTCGTCGGTATTGCCGTGACGGTCGCAGCCGCCCTCTACCCGGCCATGCGGGCGGGGAGGGTGAGCCCCGTCGAAGCGATGCGCGCACGCTCGGCCACGGGCGAGACGAAGCACTCGCGCGGCATCTCACGTTTCGCGCCGGTCTTGGGGCTCGCGCTCGCCGGTGTCGGGGTGCCCTGGATCTACTACCTTGCCAAGAACCTCTCCGCCAACCTTGGGGGCTTCGTCTACGCCTCGGGGATCGCGGCGATCATCGCCGCCTTCCTCGGGATCTCGCTGGTCGTCCCGGCTCTCGTCCGTCCGCTGGCCGCCTTATTCTCACCCGTTTTGCGTCTTCTCTTCGGGGTAGAGGGGAGGATGGCCGCGGCGAACGCGACGCGCAACAGGGGAAGGACGGCGCTCACGGCCTCTGCCCTCATGGTCGGCATCTCGCTCGTGGTGGCGCTCAGGAACCTTCTCCAGACGGCGCCCTCCCTCGTGGAGGTGGTGATGCTCGTCAAACCCCAGTTCGAGGCAGGACCGGAACACGTCAGACGCGGCGGGCTCGTGCGC